>JAUIGA010000001.1 GCA_030430125.1 Chloroflexia bacterium
GATGCGAAGACCTACATCGTCGGCAGCCTGCCGCTCAGCCTGGAGTCCCTTGGCGGCGTCAACGGTCTGCTGCTCAGCATCGAGCGGTTCGGGCACGGACTTGACTATCTCGACCGGTTCCCGGACTTCATCAACGCGATCACCGTTGATGATCTGCAGCGCGCCGCACAGGAGCATCTGAACGCGGACCACGTGGTTATCGGCGTGGCCGGACCGGGCACGGAAGGCAGGTGACGATGAAGCTGCTGTCGGTCAACGTGGGCCTCCCCGCTCCGCTGCTGGACGATCGCAGCGGGCGAACCGTACTCTCCGGCATTCGCAAACGCAAGGTCACCACCGCAACGGTCGCTGTCGGTCGGACCAACATTGTTGGGGACGGCCAGGCGGATCTCCAGGCCCACGGTGGTGTCGACAAGGCAGTGTACGTCTACTCGCACGACCACCTGCCGGCGTGGCTGGACGAAATTGGTTACGGTACGGGCGTCGATGCACCGTTCGGGGAGAACCTCTCGGTCGCTGGCGTAGTCGAACATGGCATTCGCATTGGCGACCGTTGGCAGTGGGGCGATGCCGTGCTCGAGGTCGCGCAGCCGCGCTGGCCCTGTTTCAAGCTCGGGCTGCACGCGGGACTTCGGAAGCTGCCCGCTCTGCTGATCGAGAGCGAGCGATCGGGCTGGTATTGCCGGGTTGTGATCGAAGGTGAGGCATCCGTGACCGGGGATCTCACGCTTGTCCATCGTGATGACGACGCGCCGTCGATTGACGAGGTCTTCAGGGCCGCCAAAGGCAAGGTCGATCCTGAGCGAGCGGCGGCCATCGCGTCGCATCCGGCCCTGGCGGCACGTTGGCGGGAGATGGTCGATCGCCGGTACCGTACATCCGAAACGGTTCGCCAGGGCGTATAACGGAATAGCTATGTTTCGTTACACGCCATCCTGGAGAACCCGCGATGAGCTGGACATCGGACTGGGGCCGTAAAATCCCGAATCTGCTGGTGGGCGCGCTTGCCGGCATCGTGGGGGCGATCGTCACCGCCCTCGCGATGGCGGCAAGCCGCTACTGGCTTGGCATCATGCCTCCGCCGGAGTCGGTGCCGGACCGCGTCGCGCCGCTGCTCGACATCGACACCTTCTTCGACATGTTTGGCACCTACGGTGGCTACAACGGCCTGAAACAGTTCGGCATCGTGTCCGGGCTGCGCGGCCTGTTGACGGCCGGCATCGTGGTGGGAGTGCTCTACGCGATCGTGATCGAAAGCCGCGTGTCGCGACGGTCCACGAAATGGTACTTCGGCGTGTCGCGGCCGGCGTGGCTGTTCCTCATCGGCGCGGTACTGACAGTCTGGATCGCGTTCGTCGCCCTCCTGTGGCCCGTGCTGCCCGGCAACTACATCGGTATCCCCTACTCCCAGGCCCGGGTGTTGTCGATCGTTGCGTTGCTGACATGGTTCGGTCTCTTCGCGGCAACGGTGATGCTGGTCTACCGCGCCACCACACAGCGTGCAGGGCCGTCAGCCGTTGAAGGTGAGCCAGAAGCGACAGTCGAGGAGCAGCCTGTCGCGGACGCCGTGAGCCGGCGCGGTATCGTGGCCGCGGGCGCCGGGGCGGTTCTGGTCTGGCCGGTGTACCGGCTGATCGAGCGGATGTATGACGACGCAACCTTCACCTATGACGGTCGCCCCTACAGCGGCGCGGATATCCAGCCGATCACACCAAACAATCGCTTCTACACCGTTACGAAGAATGTGGTCGATCCCGACGTGAACCGGGACCGATGGCGACTCGAGATTCGCGGCGCGATCGACAACGACATCACGTTGTCCTTTGACGACCTGCAGGACTTCGAGCAGGTGGACCAGGAATCGACCCTGATGTGCATCAGCAATCGCATCGGCGCCGGCCTGTTCAGCAACGCGGTCTGGCGCGGTGTGCGCATGCGGGATGTGTTGATGGCCGCCGGCGTGCACGACGACGCCTTCGAATTGAAACTGTCGGGGGCCGACGCGTATGTCGACACCTTCGGTATGGACTATGCGACCGACGAGAACACCCTGATCGTCTACGAGATGAACAGCGAGCCGCTGCCCCGCACACACGGGTACCCGGTGCGGGTGATCGTGCCGGGGTTGTTCGGCGAGAAGAACATCAAGTGGGTGACGCGCATCGAGGTGGTCACTGAGGACGAGCAGGGATTCTACGAGCAGCAGGGGTGGGGCCCCAACTTCGTGCCACCGACACGATCGGACATCTTCCGGCCACGGACGCTCGGTGCGGGTCAGCGGGCCACCTTCCGCGAGGCGATCCCGGCGGGTACGACGGTTGACCTGCGCGGTCGCGCGTTCGCGGCGGATCGCGGTATCCGCTCGGTTGAGGTGACGACGGACGATGGCGAGACATGGAGCCCGGCGACCGTCTACTATCCCGGCACGGACCTGACCTGGGCGCTCTGGCAGTTCCAGTGGGTCCCGGCGCAACCCGGCGAATACCGGGTGTACTCCCGTGCTGTCGACGGCAACGGCGATCCGCAACCGTCGGAGGCTCGCGGCATCATCCCGCAGGGCGCGCAGGGTTACAACATCGTCACCGCGACGGTGGTGTAGCGCGGCCTGCACACCGGGGACCGTCACGGAGGTGCCTCGATGCATGATCAGGACGAAACGTCGTTCCTCGCCGACGTCGCCGGAGTGCTGTTCGACGTCGACGGAGTCTTGCGCAACGGTATACACCCGGTGCCCGGCGCCGCGGCCGTCCTGACGGGCCTTGATCGCGCCGGAGTCGACTACTGCCTGCTGACCAACAACTCGACGCACAGCCGCGCATCGTTGCTGGCGGAGCTGGCGTCGATCGGGTTCGAGGTGCGCGAGGATCGGTTGTTCACCGCCGCCACCGCGACGGCGGTCTGGGTAGCGCAGGAGAACTCGGGCCGGCAATGCCTGATCCTGGTCGCACCGGATGCACTTGCCGAGTTCCGGCGTGCGGGGGTGACGCTCGCTCCACCGGATGCTGTGGATCGCGCGGAGGTCGTCGTGATCGGCGGCGCGGGGCCGCACTTTCGGTACGACCGGCTCAACGCCGCGTTCCGGGCGTTGCTTGCTGGCGCGGAGCTTGTGGCGGTCCACCGCAATACGTCGTGGATGACGGAGTCCGGATTGTCACTCGACAGCGGTCCCTTCATCGCCGCGCTGGAACAGGCGACGGGCGCAACCGCCGCTCTCGTCGGCAAACCGGCGGCGCCATTCTTCGACGAAGCGATCGGGCACCTCGGCATCTCGACCGATCGCCTGCTCATGGTCGGGGACGACCTGCGCGCGGACATCATGCCTGCCCGAGAGCTCGGCATGAAGACGGCCCTTGTCCGGACGGGCAAACCAATCCCTGACGACCCGCCGATAGATGCCCGGAGCATCACGGTCGACTCGGTCGCGGCGCTCGACTGGTCGGCACTCGCCCGGACTCCAGGGAAGTACGCGTAGGCGTCGTAACGGAGGTCGCATCACGTCCCGAGCTGGCGGAAGTGGACGAGGTTGGTCCGTCCGGCCTCGTGCGTCATTGGCAGGGAACCCACCAGAAGTCCGAAATCCCCTGAATCGGCCAGCCCTTCGTCGATGATGACCTGGCCGGCCTTCCGGAACACTTCGTCGGGATCGCGCTCGACCGGAACGACGATGCTGCGCACGCCCCAGACCAGTCCGAGCTTGCGTGCCGTGTCCTCGTTGTCGGCGACCGCGATGATCGGCGGTGTCGGCCGATACTTGGACACCCGGCGGACGGCAGAGCCGGTCTTGGTGAACACGACCAGGTAGCGCACCGGCGTGTCGACAGCCAACGCGTACGCCGCCCGGGCGATCGCGTCGGCGAACCGCTGGGACTGGTCTGTCTCGTCGAACGGCAGGTGCTTGGCCGCGTGCTCCGTGCGAATCGGGCCGTCACGCTCGACTTCCTTGATGATCCGGTCCATCGTGCGGACGGCCTCAATCGGGAACTTGCCAACTGCTGTCTCCGCCGACAGCATCACGGCGTCGGTACCGTCCCACACGGCATTGGCGACGTCACTCGTTTCCGCACGGGTGGCGACCGGTTGGGTGATCATCGATTCGAGCATCTGGGTCGCGGTGATGACCGGCACGCCAGCCTCGTTGGCGACACCGATGATCTCCTTCTGCGCGCGTGGCACCTGCTCGGGCGGGAGCTGCACGCCAAGGTCGCCACGGGCAACCATCAGCGCGTCGGCTCCGTCGGCGATCGCGCGGAGGTTGGCGAGGGCTTCGGGGCGCTCGATCTTGGCGATCAGCCCTGGCGGGACATCGCAGTGCTTGCGCGCCTCGGCCCGGGCAAGCTCCAGGTCGCTGGCGTCGTTGATGAAGCTGAGACCGAGGTAGTCGACACCCTCGCTCACGGCAAACGCCACGTCCTCACGGTCGGCATCGGTGATGGCGCCACCCTTGATCAATGCGCCTGGCAGCGTCACACCCTGCTTGCCCAGCAGGAGCCCGCCTCGCGCGATGGTCGCGGTGGCATGATCGTTCTTGACGTCACTGACGTGGAGCTCGATGAGACCGTCGGAGATCAGCACCCGGGAGCCGGGCGAAACCACATCGAGCAGGGTCGACAGGTTGATACCGATCTGGTCCGCGGCGGTCGGTACCGCACCGGGCACGAGCCGCACCTGTGCGCCGCGTGCGAACGGCATGGGCTCGCTGCCATCGGCCAGTGGACCGGTACGGATCTTGAGTCCCTGCAGGTCGAACAGAATCGGTATTCGCCGGCCGACGTCGCTGGCCGCCGCGCGAACGGAGGCGATCAGTTGATGCCGTTGCTCGTTGTTTCCGTGCGCCGCGTTGATACGGACGACATCCACACCGGCATTGAACAACAGTCGAAGACGCTCGCGGTTGCCCACAGCCGGACCAAGCGTCGAAACGATCTTGACGCGTCGTTCCATCGTGCGTGTTTCCTCGTTCCCGTGCGGTTCGCGTCTGCGACCGTATGGCTGCGCGCGACACGACGCCGTGTCGCGTGTGAGTTCCGCTCGCCATACTAGCAGGATTCGCGCTGCGTCGTGGGCCCCCGGCGCACGGTCGGGTGCGCCGGGGATGGTGGGAACGAGGTTGGTCTATTCGTACCGCAGGGCTTCCGCCGGCATCACGCGGGATGCCTGGCGCGCGGGAATCCATGCCATCAACAGCGCGGCGACGACTGACCCGACCAGCATGATCACAATCAGGGTCCACGGCACAATGAAGGTCGTCTCCAGGCCCTGCGAGAAATCGTCACTCGTGATCAGCGTGTACGACAGGATCAGCCCCGTGATGCCACCGGCGAGCACGCCGAGTATCACGGTCATCGCCGACTCCAGTACGAACGCTCGCGCCACGGCCGTACGCTGGAACCCAATGGCTCGCAGCATGCCGATCTGCTGCCTTCGCTCGACCACCGCCCGGAATGCGATCACGCCGACGGTCGCGATACCGACGATGAGTCCCAGACCCATGAACCCTTGCAGGATGTACAGGAACGAGCGCTGTTGCGCTTGGCTGTCTTCGATCTCCTGGCGGATATCGCTCGCCTGTGCGCCGAACGGTAGCAGCGTGCGCTCGATGTCCTGCGCGGCCGTGGTGGTGTCCACCCCGTCGGCGAGCTTGATGAACCACGCCTTGGAGGGCTCGCCCTGGTCAGTGAACAGCGTGTCCGCCGTCGGTTCGCCTACGTAGACTCCGAACAGCGTCGAGATGGCGGTATCGATGACGCCGATGACGCGGATGTCGCGGGTCGTGCCATCGGGCGACATGGCCTGAACCACCGGGGCGTCGAAGCTGCCGGTTGACGGGAGGTCGAGCGAGAAGCCCCCCGGCCCGCCGAAGCCCTGATTGGCTTCAAGGGCAAAAGCGTCGACCACCATGACATCCGGCTCGGTCATCAGAGCTTCGATGATGGCCGCGTCGTCGTCGTACCCGTTGGCCCGCGCCTGGAACGACAGCTCGGCTTCCGTGAGATAGGCGGTGTTTGCCACCTCGATGGGATACCCTTCCGCCTCGTCCTCGCCCGGGGCCAGGAACCGCATAGCCGGTGCCTGTTCCGGCGCCGTCAGCAATCCGACAGTGGAGATGACCGAGGTGTCGTATCCTTCGTTGTCCAGGGTCGCCACAAGGTCGTCGACCGGGTTCGTGGCGGTTGTTTCTACCTCCACATCCCAACCCGCGGTGGCTTTATCGCTCGTGAACGCGGCGGAGAAGTTCTCGTTGATGACCGAGATCACTATCAGCGAGAAGACGATGAGGCTGAACATCGCCACGGTCATGCCCGTGCGGCCCTTGTTGGCGCTCGGGTAGGATGCGGCCAGTCGGATCGATGGCAGCCAGCCCTTGAGGCGGGCGCCGGCCCGCTCGGTGATCGACAGGAACCAGTCGATGTTCTGCATGATCACCAGGGTCGAGGCCGCGACGATGAAGATCCCCGAGACGAAGAACATCTCGATGTCGCCGGTGTAGGTGCCGAAGATGTCCTCGAACACGTCGCCGGGCAGCAGCCAGAAGACGAGCAGGTAGAGCCCCACAACCGTGAGGACCCAGCGCGGATGCCACCCGAAGAAGGTGACGATCGCGGCGAGCCCGAACGGCACCAGGGACATGCCGGTCGTGAACAGGAAGAGGCTTTCGCTCCCCTGCGCGCCGAGGATCATCAGCGCCCCGACGACCACCATGACGACACCCCACACCAGCTGGCGGCGGTTGCGGTGCGGATGGTAGCTGTCGGGAATGTCCCGAACCGCCGCGACGACGTTGAGCCGGCTCACCCGCCACGACGACACGGCGACCGCGAGGAAGGTGATGATCACACCGAGCGCATAGGCGATGACCATGCTGCGCGGCGCGACGTACGGCGAGATGTCGATGAAGTCTCCGAATGCCGCCTGCAACCCGTAGCCGATGGCCAGCGCGGCCACGACGCCGAGTCCGGCGCCGACGAGTCCGGCCAGGAGGGCATACCCGGTGCCTTCGGAGATGAATTGCTGAATGAGCTGCCGTCGCTGCGCGCCGACCGCGCGCTGCATGCCCATCTCGGAGCGCCGCTCGGCCGCGAGCATTGTGAAGATCAGGACGATCAGCAGGATGCCGACAGCGATCGAGAACAGCCCGAAGACGATGAAGAAGGTCACGAAGATGTTGGCGATCAGCTCCGCCTGTTCGACAAGATCCTGCTTGATGGCATTGATGCCAAGGTCGTTCGCCGCCAGCTCGGGTTCGAGCGCGTCGACGACCGCGTCGGTGTGATCGATGCCGTCGCGGGTCCCGCCGGTGTTGGAGATGCCGATTCCGCTGAGCAGGCCTTCCTTGCCGGACATCTGCTGCAGTGGGGCGAGCTGCATCGCCATGGCCGGGGCGTTCTGGTCGCTGAAGCTGCCAGTGAGGACGGAATCCTCGGCAATGGCCGCAACGTGCAGAACAACCGGAGCGTTGTTGAACGCAACAACGAGGTTGTCGCCGACCTGCGCGTCAAGCTTGTCGGCGCCCGTTTCGCTGAGCAGTACATCAGCGTCGCTGAAGGCGCCGAAGTCGACCCGGTTGCCGTCCAGGTCCGTGACTCCGCCGAGCGCCTCGTAGGACTCGGTGTCGAGACCGGCAACCATCACGAAGGGTTCCGACTGCACGGCGATGTCGGTGATCTGGTTCAACGAGGTGATGTCACCTGGCGTGTTGGTGTCGATGTTGATGGCCGGCGCCGGAGCGATAAGGATGCCGCCAACCGCGTCGACATCGTCCCGGTCGGCGACGAGGTCGCGCACGAGCTGCAACGACGATTCCGGGATGGTCTGGGTGATGATGGAGTTGATCTCCCCCTCACCGTCGCCATCGCTGGATGCGACCACGATCTCGTCAACCGGCCCGAGCTGCTGGTAGACAGCGGTACTGACCGAGTTGTTGAGCGTGTCGCCGGTGCCGAGCGCCGCAGCGATGATCAGGGTTGACAGCATCAACCCAACCACGATCAGCACCGTCTGCGCCTTGCGCCGCGGGATATTGCGGATACCGAGCTTGAAGATCACCGGGCGACGCCAGGCGATGAAGGCGATGACGGCGAGACAGGCGAACAGCAATACCAGCATGACCGCCATGATCGACGCCATGGAGATACCGAAGAGTTCTTGCACTATGGTCTCCTTCCGGCCCTGGCCGGACGGTCAGCGTCAGGCAGTTGCAGGGGTGGCGAGGCCATCCACGCTGGCTGGGTTGTCGGCGTCATCCCGGGTTTCCTCGCCGATGATCTCTCCGTCCTGCATGCGGACGATGCGGTGCGCTTGCTGGCCGACGTGCGGGTCGTGGGTCACCAGCACGATGGTCAGACCGTGGTCCCGGTTCAGGTTCGCCATCACATCCATGATGTCCTGCGCCGTCTTCGAGTCGAGCGCGCCGGTCGGCTCGTCGGCCCAGACTATGGCCGGGTTGTTCACCAGCGAGCGGGCGATCGTCACGCGTTGGCGCTGCCCACCGGACAGTTCGGCCGGTCGGTGCGATGCCCACTGCGCGAGGTCGACCTGTTCGAGCGCCTTCATCGCTCGCTTGCGCGCATCGCCGGGGCGAACCCCGGAAACCAGCAGCGGCAGCTCGACGTTCTCGACGGCGCTGAGCACCGGCAGCAGGTTGTAGACCTGGAAGATGAATCCCATCCGGCGCGCGCGGTAGTCGGTGCGCTTCTTGTCGCCCATCGTGGCCAGATCCTGCCCTTCGAGCCAGATCTGCCCGGCATCGATGGCGTCGAGCCCGGAGAGCGTGTTCAGCAATGTCGTCTTGCCGCAGCCAGACGGCCCCATCACCGCGACCATCTCTCCCCGATCGACCGAGAACGAGATGCCCTTCAGGGCTTCCACGCGCATGGTGCCGGTGTCGTAGGTCTTCACGACGTCACGGGCGACGATGATCGCGTCCGTGTCCGTCGGCGCAGTTGCCGTGTTCTTTGATCGCAATCGTCCCAACATACAGGCGCTCCTCCGGTGCAACCACCCGGCGCAATCCAGCACCATCGCCGGATCGCGCCGTGTCTCGATGTTTCGTCGGTTGGTGTGGGCGGCGCAACAAGGACGCCACCACACGGAGATTACGCGCAGAATGTGTCACGTCTGTTACAGAAACCGAAAATCGGTATGTCACTCCAGCCGGGCTGGGCTCGTTGGACGTGGCTTGTATGCTTGTTGGCGTGGCCGAAGCATGGTCGTCGACGGGAAGGCACGGTGACTGGTGGACACGATCGAGTCGGTGCTCGAGTTCTATCGAGAGCGATCGGACCAGGTCCTGGAGCTGACATGGAACCATGTCGAGCTCAGCCTCCTCGCGCTTGGATTCGCGACACTGATCTTCGTGCCGCTTGGTGTCATCTTCTCGCGGATGACACGTGGCGGGTCCGGCTGGGTCGGTGCGATCGCGTCGATCCGCGTGATCCCATCCCTCGCGCTGGTCTTCCTGTTCTATCCCGTATTCGGGTTCGGGTACGAACCGGCGCTGGTCGCCCTAACGGTGCTGGCCGGACCGCCGTTGATCCTCAACACCTACGCCGGCATGCGGCAGGTGGACGCGTCGATCCTCGAAGCCGCGCGCGGTGTTGGCATGAACCCTGCGCAGGTGTTCTTCAAGGTGCATCTGCCGCTGGCGCTGCCCGTGATCGTGGCAGGCATGCGGTCGGCATCGGTCGAGATCTTCGCGAGCGCCACCCTGGCATCCTTCATCGGTGTCAAGACGCTCGGTCAGTACATCATTACGGGCATATCCCTGCTGGATACGACCTACCTGCTGGCCGGAGGGTTGCTGATCGTGGCGTTGGTGCTGGGGGCCGAAGCCATACTCGGTGCAGTTGAACGACTGGTACGCCCACCTGTGGCATGATAGTGCCCTTACGGGTCCGAAACGGCAGATGCCAGTCAAGGACGGAAAGGAACGCAGACAATGACGTTGAACCGACGCACAGTCGTGAAGGGCGCGCTCGCCGCTCCCCTCGCCGCCTCCACTATCGCAGCCATGCACCCCGCGCTGATGGCGCAGGATGGCCCGGTGGTGGTTGGGTCGAAGGATTTCACCGAGCAGTTCATTCTCGGCAACATGTACTTGCTCGTACTGCAGGACATGGGGCTGGAGACCGAGGATGCGCTCAACCTGGGCGGCACGCAGATCGCCCATCAGGCGCTCGAGAGCGGCGATATCGATACCTACCCCGAGTACACCGGCACCGCCCTGGTGGAGGTGCTTGGACTCTCGGTGGAGGACGTGCTGGCCGACTTCCAGGGCGGCGGCGCTGCTGCCACACCGGTGGACGCCGCCGAGTCGGCGACGCCAGTTGCCGGTGGCGGATCGCTTGAGGACTACGTCTACCAGTTGGTCAAGGACGCCTACCAGGCGGACCTGAACCTCACCTGGCTGGCCTACTCGCCCTTCAACAACACGCAGGCGCTGGCCGTCAAGCGGGAATGGTCGGCGGAGAACGGCGTCACGACCATCTCGCAGCTGGCGGAGATTGCCGGCGACCTCACGATCTCCGCTCCGGCAGATTTCCCGGAGCGTGAGGATGGGCTCCTTGGCCTGCAGCGTGTCTACAGCGCTGGTTTCAACGATATCGAGACCCTGCCGGTCGCGCCGGGGCTGAAGTACCAGGCATTGCTGGACGACGAGGCGGAAGTGGTGCTGGCCTTCGGGACCGATGGGCAGATCGCCGGATACGACCTCATCGTCCTCGAAGACGATCTCGGCCTCTGGCCGCCCTATAATGTCGCGCCGGTGGTTCGGACCGAGGCGCTCGACGCCAACCCCGACCTTGCCGCGCGATTCGACGCGGTGACCACCTCGCTGACCGGCGAAGTGATGTCCGGTCTCAACTGGCGTGTCGACGGCGACGAAAAGGCCGAGCCGGCCGATGTCGCGCGCGAATACCTGGAGGAGAACGGACTCATCGGCGGATAGTCCGCCGGGAGCGCCGCACGGGCCTGCCGGGCACCCGCCTGACAGGCCCGTTTCGTTCGGCGGCAGCATCCCGAGCAAGGCAGTTCCGGCGCGACCGCACGAGGATAGTCACGTGAGCGACAGGAACGGTGAAACCGCGGCCGGAAGCGCGATTCGGCTCGACCACGTGGTGAAACGCTACCCCGGTGCGGAACGCGCCGCGGTCGACGACGTCACCCTCGCGGTCGAGCCTGGCGAGTTTATCGTGCTGCTGGGACCGTCCGGATGCGGCAAGACCACGCTGCTCAAGATGATCAACCGCATCCACGAGCCGACGGGCGGCAGCATCCACATCGACGATATCGAAATCCACGACCTTCCCGCCTCGGCGTTGCGCCGCCGGATCGGGTACGTCATCCAGCAGACGGGGCTGTTCCCCCATATCCGCGTGGAGGACAATGTCGCGACGGTCCCCAGCCTGCTCAAGTGGGACAAGTCGCGTATCCGCCGGCGCGTCAGGGAGTTGCTGGAGCTGGTCGGGTTGCCGCCCGACCAGTACGCGCGGAGATACCCGATGCAACTGTCCGGAGGCGAGCAGCAGCGTGTCGGTCTGGCGCGGGCGCTGGCGGCGGAACCGACCACGATGCTGATGGATGAGCCGTTCGGCGCGCTCGACGCCATTACGCGAACGCGGCTGCAGAGCGAGTTGCGGCGCATCCATCGCCAGTTAGGCCAGACGATCCTGTTCGTGACGCATGACATCGACGAGGCGGTCCGGCTTGCCGACCGGATCGTGGTGCTGCGTGAGGGCCGCGTGGTCCAGTTCGCCTCGCCGCTGGAAATCGTCACAGCGCCCGCCGACAGCTTCGTTGCCGATCTCGTCGGTGCGGACGATGTCCTGCGCCGCATGAGCCTGATTCCGGTCGCATCGGCGGCACAGGGGGGACTGACGGGCAGATCGTCAGACCTGGAAGAGATCTCCGGCTCTGCCTTCCTGCGCGACGCGATCGGCCAGATGGTCGAAACCGGCGCCGACCGGCTGGCCGTTGTCGACGAGGACGGACGACCGGTGTCGGAGCTGAGTCTCGACGACATCCACGACGCTGTCGGCGAGCACGAACCGGCGGCGGACCCGACCGTCTCCGCCGGTGACCAGTAGTTCCGACGACGTGACGTCCGGATAGGATGCGGCATGGACCTGCGCTACCTGCGCGAGAACACCGATGTCATCTGGGAAAAGACACTGGAGCACCTGTCGCTGTCGCTGACGGCGCTGGCAATTGCCCTGCCACTGGCCCTGGTGCTCGGCATTCTCGCGACACGGGTGCGATGGCTCACCACGCCGGTGGTGTCGCTGGTCGGGGTGCTCTACACCATTCCCTCATTCGCGTTCATGGCCTTCCTGATCCCGACATTCGGGATCGGGCGGCAACCGGCACTCATCATCCTCGTGACCTACGCGCAGGTGTTCCTGGTGCGCAATGTCGTTGCCGGGTTGCAGAGCGTGGACGTATCGACGCTGGAAGCCGCCCGCGGACTCGGCATGAACGAGTTCCAGCTCTTCCGGCGAGTGTGGCTGCCGCTCGCGTCACCGGTGATCGTGGCGGGAATCCGCACGGCCTTCCTAGCGATCATCGCGATCGCCACGTTGACCGGTTACATCAACGCCGGTGGCCTGGGCGAGGTGATGTTCGCCGGGATCAACCGGGCGTATCCATCGCAGGTGCTGGCGGGCGTCATCGCCGTGACCGCGCTCGCCCTGGCGATGGATCTGGTGATGCGGGTGCTGGAGCAGTTCACTCCGGTCGCGCGTGCCCGCCGCGCGGCGTCCTGAATCCTCGGACTGCGCATGCGACGCCAACGCGTAGTGCCGCCCCTGTGGCGGCTGCGGCGAAACGCCGGCACAAGGCTGTCGCTACAGATCGCGTCGACCTACCCTTCATCCGGGTCTCGCAGGATACGATTCATCCGCTGAGTAGTCACCCGAATCCCGACTCTGACTGACGCCAGGCGGCACTGCCCGCACGTGGACGATCGACGGATGCGCGGCCAAGCGGCCGCTAGACGCCCTACACGTCAGGATTTCTTGGGGTGAGGGATCAGGCGTCGTCGGCGGTCTGGTCCGGGGTGTCGTCGGCAACGGGTGGCGGGGAGACGTCGTTCGGAGCCGCTTCGTCCGCGGCGTCGTCCGGACCACCCTGCCGTTCACGCGTAACGCGCGGGTCTCGTCGGTGGGCGCGGCGTGGCGACGGGCGTGGCCCGGTGCCGGTGGCAATATCCAGCTCCGCCTCGGCGGAACCATGTTCGAGTGGCGTTTCCAGATGCGCGAGGCGTTCTTCCGGTGTCTCGAGCGGAGTGGAGTCGTCTGCCTCGACCGTCGGCGGCCGGTCGTCATCCGAATCTGCATCTGCCGAGGGTTCGGGATCGGCACTGTCATGCTCAGGCAGTGTGGGTCCGATCACAGGTGCCGGTGACTCCGAATCGGCAGTGACGGCGCTCGACGGCAGCTCCGGGCCGATCGGGTTCGCGGTTTCTGTCGCCTGTGGCGCTTGGTCGCGCGCAGGGGCGGTGATTGGCTCTGGCTCGACCTCGCGTTCGGGCAGGATGCCGTAGGAGCCAAAGCGGTCGAAGTACGCCCAGGTCCAGAACATCATGAGCAGCAGGATCGCGGCCAGGGTTCCGAGCATCACCCAACCACCTGTGCTGTCCGACAGGGTGAAGAGGATGCACCCGAGCGTGGCTGCCAGATACAACGTGCCGGCGATGGCGAGCATGGAGCCGAGCGCGATGCAGAATCGAGACCACGAGAGCTTCGCGACGAGTTCCTCGGCGTGCAGGAGCTCCCCACCTTCCGCCGACGTCCGGAACCTGATACGTGGCCCGAGCTCTCGGACGACCAGTCCGAGGACCAGGACACTCGCTCCAAATCCGGTACCGAATACCACGTAGTCCAAGAACGCTTCCCCTGCCCCACCACGAGCCGCGCCCCTGTCCCCCACGGGCGGATCGTCACACGCGCGCGCTCCCTGTACGCACACGATACGGATCGGTCGCAACTGCTTTCAGCAATAGTACCAGCACAGCGTGACCGAAACACCGATCAGGTGGGACGATATTTCTCGTCCCACCTGATCGGTGACGGTGGAGCAAGATCAGCGAGCTTGCGCCGATTATCGCTTGAGGCGCTCGAGCAGCATGGCGTATCCAACCCGGCCGCGGTCGTAGTCCGCGAGGCGGTACCACTCGTTCGGCGCGTGTGCTCCGCTGCCCGGCATGCTCCACGCGAACATGACGGATTCCACACCGAGGATGTCCTTGAAGATGCCGGTCGCGGGGATGGTGCCGCCGCCGCGGACAATGTATGGTGCGTTGTCGAACAGTTCCGTCAGGACCTCGCCGGCCGCGATGTGGACCGGGTTCGAGCGGTCGATGCCGAACGGCTTCGCGGAGCCCTCGATGCGCTGCACCTCGACCGTCGCGCCCGGCGGGCAGTGATTCTGGACGTGCTTCTCGATCAGATTGACGATCTCCACCGGGTCCTGGTCGGGCACCAGGCGGCAGGTGACCTTCAAATGCGCCTCCCGCGGGGTCACGGTTTTTGTGCCGTCGCCCTGGAAGCCGCCCCAGATGCCGTTCATGTCCAGCGTTGGGCGCGCCCACTGGCGTTCGACCGGTGACCAGCCCGCCTCGCCCCACAATTCATCGAGACCGAGGTCGTCCCTGAATCCCCGCTCGTCGAACGGAACCTCGGCGATCTCCGCGCGCTCGTCTCCGGTGAGATCGTGCACGCGGTCGTAGAAGCCTTCGACCTGAACCCGGCCATCCTCGTCGTGGAAGGTCGCCGCAAGCTGGACCATCGACTGCACGGCATTCGGCACCGTTGCGCCGTACATGCCGGAGTGGAGGTCGCTGTTCGCGGTAGTCAGGTTGATCTGGCAGCCGCCAAGCCCCTTCAGGCCGACGGTGAGCTCCGGCTGGTCCGGCCCGAACTGCCCGCCGTCGGCGGAGAGCACGGCGTCGCACGCCAGGAAATCCTTCTCGGCCTCCACAAGCTGCGGCAGGTGCGGGCTGCCGATCTCCTCTTCGCCTTCATAGATGAATGTGACATTGATCGGCGGCTGCCCGTTGGCGCGCGCGAGCGCTTCGACGCCATGCAGTGAAGTGAGCAGATTGCCTTTCATGTCAGCCGAGCCGCGCGCATAAACCTTGCCGTCGCGGACCGTCGGCGCGAATGCCGGGGTATCCCACAGCTCGACCGGTTCTTCCGGCTGGACATCGTAGTGACCGTAGATGAGCACGGTCGGCTGGTCGTCCGAAACGCGCCAGCGGCCCAGCACGGCCGGGTGACCGTCCGTTTCAACGATCCTGACCTCGGGCACACCGGCTCGTCGCAGGCGGTTCGCGACCCATTCGGCCGTGGCGCGGACATCGTCGCGCCGGTCGGGGTCGGTGCTGACGCTCGGCATCGCGAGCAGCTCCATCAGCTCCCCTTCGAGCTCGGCCTTCCGGTCATCGAGATCGCGTTTCCAATCCTGTGCCATTCGATCCTGCTCTCTTCCGTGACTCCGCGTACGGGAACCTCGTGTGGGTACCCTTCGAGTGTGGGGACCAGCTCCGCCCGTCGGTGGAAACGGCCTGTTTCTCAAGCAGTATCGGGCCAACGCGGGAGATTGGCCAAGAGTCCCGTATTTGCAGCATCGGCGGCCTGTGCCAGAATGACGCCCATGCACATGTCGGGCCACTGGCCCGGACACCTGGCCAGGAGGAGAGGCGTGGTTACACCCGTCAAGGTATTCGTTACCTCAGATCGGTACGGAAGCGAGACCAGCGGTCTCGAGCTCGAGCGGGAGATGATCCAGCGCTTTCCCGAGCTCGATATCGACCTGCGGGGGGCTCCCGCGCAGAACGAGGATCAGCTGATCGAGCTCGGGCAGGAAGCGGACGCGTTGCTGGTGAGCACGCGCGAGGCAATCACCAGGCGCGTGCTCGAGAACATCCCGAACGTCAAGGTGATCAGCCGCTACGGCGTCGGCCTGGACAATGTCGATCTCGACGCCGCGGCCGACGTCGGTATCGTCGTCACCCACTACCCCGGGTATTGCACCGCCGAGGTGGCCGATCATGCGATGGCGCTATTGCTCGCCGTCAACCGACGCATCGTCGAGCAGGATCGTGACCTCCACGACGGCGCGTGGACGAAGTTCGGGTCGGCGACAGGCGGGATCCTGCGCGGACCGGTCCCGCCGCTGCGGCAAATGACGCTCGGGATCGTCGGGTTCGGCCGCATTGGGCAGGCGCTGGCGGAACGCGCGCGTCCGTTCGGGCTGACGATGCTCGCGTCCGATCCGTACGTTGCGCCGGATGTGGCCGAGGCTCGCGGGGTGACCCTGCTGCCGCTGGACGAGATGCTGCCACAGGTCGACCTGCTGACCATCCATGCGCCATTGACGCCTGAAACGCGCGGATTGATCAGCGCGGCGCGTCTGGCGGCGATGAAGCCGGACGCCTCGATCATCAACACCGCGCGCGGCCCGATCATCGACCTGGATGCGCTTGCGGCGCACCTGCAGCAACATCCCATCGCACGCGCGGCGCTCGATGTTGTCTATCCGGAACCGTTGCCCGCCGACCACCCGCTGTACACCCTGCCCAACGTGATCCATACGCCGCACTCCGCATACTATTCGGAGCAATCGGTGATCACCGTGCGGCAGGAGACGTTCAATGAGGCGATGGCGGTGTTGATGGGACACCTCCCGCGAACGGTGGCGAACCCGGCGGTGCTGGAGCGAGTATCCCTGTCGCCTCGGCCGGTGTGACGAACGGCGGGATTGCCGGGTAGGAGACGTCCTTGCCGGCGCACCTCACGCCGACCACGGTTCCGTTCCGCGCCGGCAATGGCGTCCCGCCAGCAAGCGTGGGTGTCATGGACCGAGATGGGGGACCATTGCCCGCGCCGGCTCAGTCTTCCGCTTCGCTCGCGAGCACGGGCAAGGCCTCCCTACCGGTGTTATCTCTTCGATCGTTGTCTCGTGACCGGCGTGCCGGGTGCTACGATTGCCGTGGCAACGTGCCTGTTCCCGTCGTGTTCGCGGAAGGTCCCTGTCGTCGCATGCTCTGGCCGATGTTCACGCCCGCTCGGATCACGCGCTTCCGGCGACGCAGGAACCCGGAGTCCACCGTATCCCTAACCGGTTCACCGTCGGGACAGGACGACGATGAGCGGATCGTCGAGCGGGCCCGGCGAGGCGATGTCGCCGCGTTTCGGGAGCTTGTGGACCGGCATCAGACGCCCGTCTTCAACGTCGTCCTCCGTACCGTCAAGGATCCTGGGCTGGCCGAGGATGTGACGCAGGACGCCTTCCTGCGTGCCTGGCGGTCGATCGATCAGTTTCGCGGCGGTAATGTCCGCGGCTGGTTGATGCGCATCGCCGTCAATCGCGCCCATGACCTGCTTCGGAGCCAGAAGCGTCGACCGGCGGATTCGCTCGATGCCCTGGAGTACGAGCCGGTTCCGGCATGGTCGACCTCGGTGCGGGCGGCTGAGGATCCGCATGCGTTCGCGGCCCGAAGCGAGCTGTCGGAAAAGCTGGAGGGGTTGCTCGCCCGCTTGCCGGACGACCAGCGTACCGCGCTCCTGCTGGTTGACCTCGAAGGGTTCAGCTACGACGAGGCGGCCGGGATCATGGCGGTGGCGCCAGGTACGATCAAGAGCCGCATCAGCCGCGCCCGTTCCCGGCTTCGAGAGGAAGTGCGCGCCGATCCACACGCGTCGGAACTGTTCGATCGATTTCTGCGTCAGGAGAGTGACTAGCCCTGCCGGCCGGCTCGCGGGAGCCTGGCGCCGGCGTGGCGCGTGAACGCCTATGGACCACCTCGATCCGGAACTGCTCTCCGCATACATCGACAACGAGCTCTCACCCGCCGAGACCGCGCAGGTGGAGACGCACCTCGGTGCGTGCGAGATCTGCCAGGCCGAATTCGAGGAGCTTCGCGGTGTTTCGTCCCTGGTTCGCCAGCTTCCGATCTATCTGCCGAAGCGAACCATCGAGGTCGACGCGTCCGGGCGCTCCGAGCCGTCGACCATCCTCCGAATCGTAGAGTTCAGCAAGCCGGTCGCGATCGCAGCGGTGGTGTTGCTCGTCGCGTTCGCCGGTTTGCGGCTGTTCATCGCCTCCCAGGACGATGGCGGCGACAGCGGTGACCCCGTATCGTTCAGCGCCGTGGATTCGACAGCAACGGCTGGAACCGATTCGGCCGATCGCGCGTCTGATACTACAGCGGCAGAGGCGCCTGCCGCGATGGATCAAGAGGCGGCCGGAGAAGCCGCGCAGATGCAGGAGGCCGCGGCGGACGAGCAACCCGCTGTCGGCGCGTTTCAGGAATCCGGCGAACCGGACAGTGATGAGGAAGCGCCTCCACTGGGGGCAATGGCGCCTCCGGCGCAGGTGGCCCCTTCGCCCGCTACCCCGCCGTCGACGCCGATTCCCACCGCCGCGGTGGCGCCAGATGTCGACGCAGCCCGGGACGCCTCGGATGACACCGACCTGGTCGCTGCCGGCATCGTCGTCGTCGTGGTGGTCCTGTTGGGCGCGGCAGCAAGTTGGTACGTGTTCTTTCGGTCTCCGCGGCGTCCTCGCGGGTGACCGGTGGTGATTGAGGCAAGTATCGGAGGTTCAGCGAGATGAAACTGGTAACACGCGTTGTATTCGCGACACTGATCCTGACCGGCCTGCTCGCCACGCTGGCGCCGGCAGCTTCCGCTGCCCAGGACGCCACGGCGACACCGGACCCGGCACGTCGAACGATTGCGGTCGAAGGCACCGGCACGGTGGATATCGCGCCGGACACCGCCCAGGTGTCCTTCGGTGTGCGCACGCAGAATGAGTCGCTGGAGACCGCGCAGGACGAGAACTCAACACGCACCCAGGCGATCATGGACGCGTTCACCGCGGCTGGAATCGCGGACGCCGACGTCGCCACCTCGCAGTACTCGGTGTTCGTCATCAACGAGTATGACCGCGACGGGAACCTGGTTGGCGTTCGTGCCTACGAGGTGTTCAACCAGGTCACCGTGATCATTCGCGACCTGTCGATCGTCGGCGAGGTGCTCGACAGCGCCGTTGGTGCGGGCGCGAACGAGGTTGGCGCCATCTCCTTCTATGTCGACAACACCGACGAGGCGTCGAGCCAGGCGCGTGCCGCCGCCGTCGAGAATGCCCGCGCCAAGGCCGACGAGCTGGCCGAAGCGTCGGGCGTGGTCGTCGTCGGTGTCTACACCATCGCGGAAATATCCGCGCCTCAGCCGGACCCCATCCAGTTTGGCTTGGGAGGCGCGGCACCGATGGCGGCGGAGGACTCCGCCGTTCGGGAGGTGCCGGTGTCGCCCGGTCAGACCCAGGTGACGGTGCGGGTGCAGGTCGAGTTCGAGATCGAGCAGCCGCAAGGATGATCGTCGCCAGGCCGTGATGAGCCGAAGTACGCAAGGCGTGCTGCATGGGCGGGGCTCGTCCCCGCCCTCGGTCTCTCCGGCATCGTCAAGGGCCGGCACAAGGCCGGCCCGTACGTTGGCTCTCGCTACGATTTGCGTACGGGCGGGGCTTGTCCCCGCCCTCGGTCTCCCCGGCGCCGTCGAGGGCCGGCACAAGGCCGGCCCGAACGTTGGCTCTCGCTACGATTTGCGTACGGGCGGGGCTTGTCCCCGCCCTCGGTCTCCCCGGCGCCGTCGAGGGCCGCCACAGGGGCGGCACTACGCGTTGAGACGGTGACGATCGTGTCAACCCTTCCGAGAACTGCTTTGGGCCTGCCTACTCGCCGTCCACCAGTCCAACGAACCGGTCGATATCCTCCCGGATGACGTTGAGACTGCCCTGCCAGAAGGCCTTGTCCCGGATGTTGATCCCGAACTGCCCCGCCAGCTCGGCGGCATCGGCCATGCCGGTCTGTGACAGCAGGTCGTCGTAGCTTGCCCGGAAGGTGTCCGGATCCTGCTCGTACTGGGCGTAGAGCCCGAGGCCAAACAGCAGCCCGAACATGTACGGGTAGTTGTAGAACGCGTAATCCATCGAATAGTAGTGCGGCTTCACCGCCCACATGTAGGGGTGAAGCGTCGCCTCGTCGATCGCGTCGCCGTAGGTCTGCTTCTGCGCGTCGAGCATCAGTTGGCAGAACTCGTCGGACGAGAGCTCGCGTTCCTTCCGCCGTTCGAATACCGACTGCTCGAACAGGAACCTGCTGGTGATGTCGACTGTCACCGCGGCGGCCGTCTGCAGCGCTGCTTCGATGATTGGCAGTTGTTCCGCCGGCTCGACCGTCTGCAGCGCGGCCTTGCGCAGGATCGTTTCGCAGAACGTGCTGGCGGTTTCGGCGAGGGTCATCGGCGTGTCCGACGCCTGCAACATCGTCCGGTGCTCCAGGCAGAGAACGTGGTAGGCGTGACCGAGCTCGTGGGCGAGTGTCGTGACCTCCTCGAAGGCGGGTACGTAATTGGCGAGGATGCGCGACTCGCCCGGACGCACGCTCATGCAGAATGCGCCGCCGACCTTGCCGGAGCGTGGCTCGGCATCGACCCATCGTTCGGCGAACGCTCGTTCGGAGAGCCCGCGCATGCGGCCTGAAAATGTGCCGAACTGCAGGTTGACGAACGCGACGGCGTCATCCCAGGCCCAGGCGCCACCCTCGGCGCCGACCGGCGCGGCGATGTCGTACCACGCGAGCTTCTCAATGCCAAGCGCCCTCGCCTTCGCGTCGAAGTACCGGTGGAAGTCGGGGAATGCCTCGCGGGCAGCCTCCATCATCGCGTCGAGCGTTTCCCGGTCGATGTGGTTCTGGAAAAGTGCCTCGTCGAGCACCTCGTTCCAGCCTCGCCCTTCGGCAAGGGTCAGGTGCTGTCCCTTGACGCCGTTGAGCGTCGCCGCGAGCGGGGTCGACCACTGTGCCCATGCGGCAACCTCGGCTTCCCATGCCCGCTGGCGCACGCCGCGGTCGGGGTCGTTCTCGAGTGCACGAACCTCGGTCATCGCCAGCTGCTCGGGCTTGCCGGGTTCCTTTTCTAACTCGACCATGATCTGCGAGGAGATGTCGCCATGCAGCTTGCCCCACGCCTCCCCGCCGGAGGTCGAGAGCTCGCTGGCAAGATCCTCCTCCGGTTGTGTCATCAGATGCTCGGCACGGATCTTCGCCTGGCGGACAGCGTAGGCGTGCGACTGCGCGACCTCGAATCGCTCGATCAGCGTCTCGGTGTCGAGACTGCCGAGCCAGGCGGTGACGCGGCTGAGGACCATCGCCAGGCGCGCGAACCACATGCGCAGCTCGCTCTCCCACGCCGCTGCCGCTTCGTCGCGTGAGTTGACGGTCGTATAGCCCGCGACGAATGCGCGAACCTCCATCGCCTGCTCGAGGAAGTCGTTGAGCCGGGTGAAGACGTCGTCGAACGTGGCGACGGTCCCCTCGTCGATCGCCGCACCGGACTCGAGCACCCGAACGTCGGTTGTCAGGGCGGTCAGCTTCGCCTTGAGCTCGTCGACGGCGGCTGCGAACTCGGGGGAATCAAGCCCCGGGTAGATCGTCGTCATGTCCCAATGCGGGAGCTTCGTCGTCTCCATCGTGTCTGTCACGTCGTTGTGCCTTTCGTGTGGAAGAAACGAGTCTGCACAGGACCGGCCGCTTCGCGTCGGTTCAGCGCGTCCGGTCGCTACACCTCCGCCAGCGCCGAGAAGGTCACCTCTTTGGCGTTCTCTTCGGCATAGCGCAGGTCCCATTCGGTCGTGAACAGGATAACAGGGCGTCCGTCGCGGTCCTCGGCACGCATGCGGCCGCGACCGTTGCTGATGGTGGCGATTTCTGTCTCATCGCCGCTCACCCAGCGGGCGGCGGTGTAGGACAGCGGATCGAGCGCCGTCTCGACGTTGTATTCCGACTCCAGGCGGTAGCGCACAACATCGAACTGGAGCGCCCCGACAGCGGCCAGCACGGGTTCCCGGCTGCCGGTCGTCACCGGGTAGAAGAGCTGAATCGCCCCTTCCTCCTCGATCTGCGACAGCCCCTTGAGGAACTGCTTGTAGCGGTCGGCGCGGGTGTGCCGCAGCAGGGCGAAGTGCTCGGGCTGGAAGCGCGGCAGCGGCGGAAAGGTGCCGATGTCGGTGTCGCTGATCGTGTCGCCGATCGTGAAGGTGCCGGTGGATACGAGCCCGACGACATCGCCGGCGAACGCCTCCTCCACCACCTCGCGGTCGGAGCCGAAGAGGCGCATCGGTCGAGAGAGGCGAACCTTTCGACCAAGCCGCGGTACCCAGGCGTCGAGATCGCGTTCGAACCGGCCGGAGACGACGCGCATGTAGGCAACGCGATCGCGGTGGCGCTTGTCCATGTTTGCCTGGATCTTGAAGACAAAGCCGGAGAACGTCTCATTTGTCGGCTCGATGAGGTCTCCGTTCGACGTTTCCTGCGGCTGCGGCGGCGGCGCCATGCCGACGAAGTGATCGAGGAAGAGCTGGACACCGAAGTTCGTCAGCGCCGAACCGAAGCAGACTGGCGTCAGGTTGCCGGCCAGCACCGCCGCGAGGTCGAACTCTGTGCCGGCGAGGTCGAGCAGCTCCAGCTCCTCGCGCAGCGTGGCGGCCCTTTCCTCGCCGAGCTCGTCGTCCAGGGTTGGGTCTTCGATGCCGGACAGGCGTACCGGCGCCTGTTTCGCGCCGTGCTCCGTCCGCTCAAACAGGTGCACCATGCCGGAGACGCGGTCGTAGACGCCACGGAAGTCCGGACCGTCGCCGATCGGCCAGTTCAGCGGGTAGGTCGCCATCCCGAGCGTGTTCTCGATTTCCTCCAGCAGCTCCAGCGGATGCCGGGCGGGGCGGTCCATCTTGTTGATGAAGGTGAAGATCGGCGTCCGCCTGCGTCGGGTGACTTCGAAGAGCTTGAGCGTTTGCGGCTCGATGCCGCGGGCGCCGTCGAGGACCATCACCGCGCTGTCGACGGCGGTCAGGGTGCGATAGGTGTCCTCGGAGAAGTCCTGGTGGCCCGGGGTGTCGAGCAGGTTGACGAGGTAGTCCCGGTACGGAAACGCCAGCACGGTCGAGGTGATCGAGATGCCGCGTTCCTGTTCAATCTCCATCCAGTCGGAGGCGGCGTGGCGCTGGCTGCGACGTGCGGTGACAGACCCGGCAAGCTGCACGGCCCCGCCATACAGCAGCAGCTTCTCGGTCAGGGTGGTCTTGCCGGCATCCGGGTGGGAAATGATGGCAAAGGTGCGGCGGCGCATGACGTCTTCAGCCAGCGCGGTGGCGCGGGCAGGTGCAGTCTCGATCATGGGGTCCTCGGTCGTGAGCGCGTGTTGCGTGGTTGCGGAAAAGGGGGGGCAGCGGAGTGAGACCGGGGTCAGTATCGACCTCGACGCATGGAACCGCCATGGATGGGATCGGCGCTGCGCACGATGGGTTTCACGTACAGCAAGTACTCGTTCGACCCGACCTTGAGCACGCGCGTGATGTCGTACTTCGTCTGCCGGCGCGTATCCCGATAGGTACCCCCCGCGCGGTACTGTCCGAGACGCATGTCGCGCGAATTGCGCGAGATGATCTCGTAGGTCAGGCGCTTGCAGGTATTGCAGGTGACGTACTGATCCCGCTCATCGGTCGGGCCGGTGAAGCCGCGCTGCACCAGTCGCACGTCCCGGCTCTGGCACCAGGGGCAACGGCGCTCGCGGACAGTCTCGCCGCCGGAGTTCCCGCGGGAGTCACGGCCACGATTCGCATTGGATTCGACCATGGCACCCTCCCTCCTGTCCGAGCGCACCAGCCGAGATGGCGCCATGCGGGACCGCTCCGCCGCATACTCGCTAACTATAGCAGCCTCCGGGCGGTCACCGGCGCCTTCGATCACTTGCGCAATATACCCTACGGGGGTATGATGGGGACAGTGATACCTTTTTGTTCGTTCGGTGAGGACTAGCTCATGGCGACAGCCCCCCCACACACCAAGACCGATGAGTTGCGACTGGATATCGAGGGGATGACCTGCGCGGCCTGTGTGCGCCGGGTAGAGAAGGCGCTGGAATCGGTCGACGGTGTTCAATCGGCGAGCGTCAACCTCGCCACCGAGCGGGCGACGGTCGCCTTCGACGCGGCGCGCGCGACCGTGGCGGATCTGACCGGCTCTGTCGAGGCCGCGGGGTATTCGGCGGTGGCGCAAGCACCCCCAGCCGTTGCTGCCCCAACGGTTGTGACGACGGAGGAACCGCTCGCGTTCGACATCGAAGGCATGACCTGCGCGGCTTGTGTCCGCCGGGTGGAGAAGGCGCTGGAGTCGGTCGACGGCGTGCGGGCGGCTAGCGTGAATCTCGCCACCGAGCGAGCGACGGTCGACTTCGATCCGGCACTGACC
Organism: Chloroflexia bacterium; assembly: GCA_030430125.1. Classification (GTDB taxonomy): domain Bacteria; phylum Chloroflexota; class Chloroflexia; order Thermomicrobiales; family UBA6265; genus JACCVC01. The sequence continues at coordinate 24,302 of JAUIGA010000001.1, forward strand.
TCGGTGGATGCGCTGACCTCCGCGATCTCCGGCGCGGGCTATACGGGCCGCGCGGTGGTGACGGAGCCGGCGACCGCGAGCGACGCGCCCGTCGACGCGCCAGCGTCCGATATTGACGTGCGCGATGCGAAGCGGGATGCGCAGATTGCCGACCTGAAACGAAAGTCCCTCATCAGCCTGGCCGCCGGCGCGGTGATGATGGTCCTGATGTACACGCCCCTCGACATTGACGAGCGCACCCTGGCGCCCTTCATGCTGATCGCGGCGACCGTTGTGCAGTTCTGGGCCGGAGGTGTCTTCTACAGCGCGGCTTGGTCGGCGGCGAAGCACTACTCGACCAACATGAACACGCTGGTTGCTGTCGGCACCTCGGTTGCCTACGGGTACAGCGCCTTTGTCACGTTGTGGCCACACCTGGCGGAACGGTGGAGCATCCCCTACCACCTCTACTTCGAATCGGCGGTGATCATCATCGCCCTGATCCTGATGGGGCGCTGGCTCGAGGCCCGCGCCAAGAAGAGCACCGGCGACGCCATCCGCGCATTGATGGGTCTCCAGGCGCGAACCGCACGCGTGGTGCGGGGCGGGCAGGAGACCGACATCCCGATCGAACAGGTGGCCGTTGGCGACATCGTCCGCGTGCGACCGGGCGAGAAGGTGCCGGTCGACGGTGAAGTGACTGAAGGCTCGTCGACCATCGACGAGAGCATGCTCACAGGCGAGAGCCTGCCGGTGGACAAGCGAACCGGCGATGAGGTCATCGGCGCCACCATCAACGGTTCCGGTTCATTCCTCTTCCGGGCGACGAAGGTCGGCAAGGACACCACACTCGCGCAGATCGTGCGACTGGTCGAGGATGCGCAAGGCTCCAAGGCGCCGATGCAGCGCCTGGCGGATCAGATCTCCGGTATCTTCGTGCCGATCGTGCTGGTGATCGCGGCGCTCACATTTGCCATCTGGATGGTCGTCGGTCCGGAACCGTCGCTCTCCTACGCCATCACGGCGGCGGTGGCGGTGCTGATCATCGCCTGCCCCTGCGCGCTTGGACTCGCCGCGCCGACCGCGGTGATGGTCGGTACCGGCAAGGCGGCCGAGAACGGCATCCTGGTGCGCGGCGGCGAGTCGCTGGAGATGGCGCGGAAGATCGACACCATCGTGCTCGACAAGACCGGCACCATTACCCGCGGCAAGCCGTCGGTGACGGCGATTGAGACCGTGAACGGATTCCAGTCCGACGACATGCTGGCGCTGGTGGCGGCCGCCGAGGCCGGGTCGGAGCATCCGCTGGGCGAGGCGATCGTCGCGGCGGCACGAGCGAAGTCGCTTCACCTCGAATCCGCGAGCGATTTCGAAGCGATTGCCGGTCACGGCATCACGGCCACCGTTGGCGGCCGGTCGGTGAGTATCGGCAATCGTCGTCTCCTCGCCGAGTCCGGCATCGAAACGTCGGCGCTGGATGAGAACGTCGAACGACTCGCCGGCAGCGGTGCGACTCCCGTCTATGTTTCCGTGGGTAACCAGCTCGCGGGGATCATCGGCATCTCGGACACGCTCAAGCCGGAATCGACCGAGGCGATCGACGAGCTGGAGGCGCTCGGGCTGACGGTGTGGATGCTGACTGGCGACAACGAGCGCACGGCCCAGGCGATCGCGGATCAGGTCGGCATCGAGCATGTGCTCGCGGAGGTGCTGCCGGATCAGAAGGCGGCCAAGATCCGCGAGCTGCAGGCGGAGGGCCGCGTGGTCGCGATGGTCGGCGACGGTATCAACGACGCGCCGGCGCTGGCCCAGGCCGAGCTCGGCATAGCGATCGGCACCGGCACCGATGTTGCCATGGCGGCGTCCGACGTGACGCTGATTGGCGACGACCTGCGCGGCATCGTGACTTCGATCGCGCTCTCGCGGCGTACCGTGAACACGATCAAGCAGGGTCTGTTCTGGGCGTTCGCCTACAACGTGCTGCTGATCCCGGTGGCGATGGGCGCGCTCTACCCGGCGTTCGACATCCTGCTCAACCCGGTGATCGCCGCCGCGGCGATGGCGATGAGCAGCGTCAGCGTGGTCACGAACGCGCTGCGCCTGCGGGGCTTCAAGCGGCCGGAGAGCGCCGAGGCGATCCTTAACCCGCCACTTGGCGAGCGCGTGCGGGATTGGGGCTACCTGGTGGCGATTGGCATCGTCGCGATCCTGATCGGCGCGGGGGCGCTGTGGCTGGGCGAGAACGCCGGCATGAGCGTCACCGACAGCGACGGTCACGACAGTGGTGGCGATCACGGCTACGTGGTCGACATCGAGCACCGATAATCAGCGTCATTCAAAGCGCAGAGAACCACAGGGCCGGGCTTGTCCCGGCCCTTCGGGTTTGGCGGAATCGCAAGAAGCCGAGAGTGTTTAGGTGCCTCGGTCAATGCGACCTCTGAAAGAGATGACCACCACATGCAGGCCGTGTGGTTCTTGACATAGTTTGACAATGCAAACATGATGGGTGCGGAATCGTTCCAACGTTGACTTCCGGCGAGGGCGCCATGAGTGAGCCAGCCACGCCACCAGGGAGAGATGAGAAAACGGCTGGTGGCATCTCGCGATCAGCGGATGTTGCGCCTCGCACCCTGCCGCGCCCGCTGACGAGCTTTGTTGGCCGCGAGACGGAGATCACCGAAATTCGGGAGCTGCTTGACCGGGACGACGTGCGAATCCTGACACTCACCGGTCCCGGTGGGGTTGGCAAGACGCGCCTGGCCCTGCGTGTTGCCGAAGCACTCCAGGACACCGCCGAGCGCATCTGGTTTGTGCCGCTGTCCACGATCAGCGACCCGACCCTGGTCGTCACGGTGGTCGTGTCCGCAATCGGGGCGCTGCGCAACCCAGGTCGGAGCGAGGCGGAAAATCTCATCGCCCACCTGCAGGATTCCAGCGCCCTGCTTGTCCTCGACAACTTCGAGCAGGTTGCCGGCGTCGCGCCGGAGCTTGTGGCGATTGTCTCGGCGTGTCCAGACCTGACTATCCTGGTTACCAGCCGCGTCAGCCTCAATGTGTCCGGCGAGCACGTCTACCATGTCCCACCGCTTCTGGTTCGCGTCGACGAAACGCACCGTGCGTGGTCGGAACTTGCCGGCAGCGAGGCGGTCAGGTTGTTCGTGGAGCGGGTAGTGGCACGAAAGCCGGACTTCGCACTCACCGCGGCGAACGCGCCAACCGTGGCGGCGATCTGCAACCGGCTCGATGGTCTGCCACTCGGAATCGAGCTCGCCGCCGCGCGCATCACAAGCCTTTCACCGCTGGAGCTTCTCGCTCGGCTCGACACGCGCCTGGCGCTGCTGACCGACGGTGCGCGGGACCAACCCGGCCGGTTGCGGTCGCTGCGCGAGTCGATCGCGTGGAGCTACGATCTCCTCTCGTCCGACGAACAGCGTATCTTCCGCCGTCTCGGAGCGTTCGCCGGACCATGGACGTTGAAGGCGGCCGAAGCCGTTGTCGTTGACCCCGAGGAGCCTCACTCCCGCACCGTGCTCGACGGTGTTACCTCGCTCGTCGAACAGAGCCTGATTCGCTACCAGATCGGTCCCGATGGTGAGTCCCGGTACCAGTTGCTGGAAACGGTCCGTGAGTTCGCGACCGAGCTTCTCGACGCAAGCGACGAGGCAGGCGCCGTGCGCGACCGGTTGACCGGTTACTTGTGCACCCTCACCGACGGCCTGGTGCTGAGCTGGAATTATCATGATGGAGCAGAACGGTGCGCACGACTGGAGGTGCATCTCGCCGACTTGTGGGCTGCCCTGGCCCGCACCGAACAACGGGGCGATGCCAAGGCGCTCGGTACGCTCGCGGACTCGCTGGCCATCCTGCAGATGCGCGGGTACTATCATGATTCACGGCACTGGCTCCAGCGCGCCGTCGATCTGGGCCGAGATGCAGGCTCGCCTGACTTCGGTCGCCCCCTGGTGTCACTGGCCCACAACTATCACTCGGCGGGTGACGAGGATACGGCCTGGAACCTCTCGCTCGAAGCGTTGCGATTGTTCGAGGATGCGGGCGATCTTGAGTATCAGGTACTCACCCTGAACGAGCTCGGAATGATCGCCCAGCGCCGCGGCGACATGGAATCGGCGGAAATCCACCACCTTCGGGCGTACGAATTGGTCGTGACCGGTTTCTCCGAGAATGTGCGGCATCAGGCGGAAAGTGGGTCGCATACCAATCTTGCGAACTGTGCCATTCAGCGAGGTGATTTCGCTGCCGCGCGAACCCATGCCCAGCGTGCGCTCGCGATCCAGGTCGAGCTCGGACACGAGCCGGGCACCGGTTTTCTTGGGGCACACGAGGCGCTTGCCGCTATGGGAGACGTCTATCGAGCGGAGGGTGATCAACCACGCGCGCTTCGAAACCATCAGCGATCTGTTGAGATTGCCCGGCGAGTGAATGACTATCGCGGTGCGATCTACGCACTGGGCGGGGTTGCGGCGGCACTCGCCTGCGCAGGTGAGTGGAAGACAGCGGCCAGGCTGTTCGGAGCCGACGAGCAACTCCACGAGCGGTTGGGTATCGACTTCGACCTGGAAACGTGGGACCGGCAGCGCGCGCTTGGATTACCCGAGCCGTGGTTCCGTGGCGACCAGTCGTTCAACTCTGGCGGGTTGATCCACGATGCGCTCTGGAAGGAATCGCCGCCCCCATATCGGCCCCTCCCCGACACCGACGCCGCAGAAGCGCTGTGGCGATCCGGACGGGCGCTCAGCCTCGATGAAGCCAGCGCCGAGGCGTTGACCACGACGTTGACCCTTCAGAAGCCCAACGAAGACAAGCATGGGCTCTCGCCGCGTGAGGCGGAAGTGATCCGGCTGGTCGCGCAGGGCAAAACGGACATGCAGATCGCGGACACACTCTTCATCGGCCGGCGAACCGCGTCCACCCATGTCCAGAACATCTACAACAAGATTGGTGTCTCCACTCGTGCCGAGGCGGCTGTCTGGGCGGTCAGGAACGGTCTGTTCTGATCGGTGGCCCTCGCATCTTGACAGATTCGATATACCCCTGTAGGGTATATCCATTGGATGCGAATCGCCTTGCAAGGAAGGGAGCTCAGAACCATGGAGACCATCACCCTCAATGCGCCGGACATCAGCTGCGGGCACTGCGTCGCCACGGTCGAGAAGGCCGTCGGCACCGTCCAGGGTGTCGAGTCGGTGAAGGCCGACGCCGACACGAAAGACGTCAACGTCACCTACGATGCCAGTCAGACGAACGTGTCCGCCATCTCCGCTGTCCTCGAAGAGGCGGGATACCCGGCGAAGCAATAGCGCCGATCCCTTCCGAGGGCACGCAGCGTGCGACGGGCTGGCAGCGAGCGATTCGCGCCAGCCCGTCGTCGTACGCGGACACCAACCGACGCAAGGTCTGCACACCATGCACCATGAACACGGGACCCACTCCAAACAAACGTCTCAGGTCGCCCACGATCGTCCCGATGTGGACGGCGCAAGCAACCGGGAACTCGGTCACAGCTCACATACGCATCACGCAACCCACGCAGGTGCTCACGACCATCACCAGGGCCACGGCGGTTACGATGCCCACGATGCGCACGCCAGCCACGAGGAGCACGGTGGGCACGATGCGCATGCCGGCCACGGCGGGCATGCCGGTCACGCGGCGGCGTTCGAGCGCCTGTTCTGGATCAGCCTGATCCTCAGTATTCCCGTCCTGCTCTACAGCGAGATGCTGCAGGACTGGCTCCGTTTCTCCATGCCCGAGTTCACCGGCAGCAACTGGATTGCGCCAGTGCTCGGCACGGTCGTCTTTGTCGTCGGCGGGCGTGTCTTCCTCGAAGGTGGCGTGCAGGAGCTGCGCGATCGCCAGCCGGGGATGATGGCGCTGATCAGCCTCGCAATTTCGGTCGCCTTCATCACCAGCCTGCTTTCGACCTTCGATGTCCTTGATCTCGAATTCTGGTGGGAGCTCGTGCTGCTGATCGATATTATGCTGCTGGGGCATTGGCTGGAGATGCGCGCTATCGGTCAGGCCAGCGATGCGCTCTCCGCCCTCGCCTCTTTGCTTCCGGATGATGCCGAGCGCGTTCGGGACGACGGCAGCACCGAATCGGTGCCTGTGAGCGAGGTAGTCGAGGGTGACCGCCTGCTGGTACGGCCCGGTGGGCGTGTGCCGGTCGATGGCACCATCGTTCGGGGCGAGGCTGATCTCGACGAGTCGATGCTCACCGGCGAATCCCGCCCGGTGGCGCGTGGCGAGGGCGACCGTGTCGTTGCCGGCAGCGTCGTTGCGGGTTCGTCGATCCACATTGTCGCCGATGCGATCGGTGACGACACCGCCCTGGCGGGCATCCAGCGCCTGGTGGCCGAGGCACAGCAGTCGAAGAGCCGGGCACAGGCGCTTGCCGACCGGTTCGCGGGGTTGCTCTTCTATGTCGCAACAGGGGCGGCAGTCGTCACCTTCGTTGTGTGGACGCTGCTCGGCGACATCGACAACGCGCTCATACGCACGATCACCGTACTGGTGATCTCGTGCCCCCACGCGCTGGGTCTGGCGATCCCGCTGGTGATCGCGATGTCCACATCGGCGTCGGCCCGGCAGGGCGTGCTGGTGCGCGACCGGCGCGCGCTGGAGCGGATGCGAACCATCGACACCGTCATCTTCGACAAGACTGGCACGCTCACCGAGGGTGAGCATGAGGTTTCGGGAGTTGCCGCCGTGACCGGGAACGACGACGACGTGCTGGCGATCGCCGCGGCGGTTGAGCGCGAAAGCGAACACCCGCTGGCCTGGGCTATCGTGCGGGCGGCGGATGCTCGCTCGCTGCCGATCCCGGATGCGACGTCGTTCGAGTCGGTTACCGGGCGCGGTGTCGCCGCGACGGTCAATGGCGACTCGGTCGCTGTCGGCGGGCCGCGCCTGCTCCAGGAGCGGAACCTGTCGATCCCGTCCGCCCTCAAGGAGAAGGAGGCCGCGTGGGCGGACCGCGGCGCTGCCGTGCTGTCCGTCATTCGCGACAATGAAGTGATCGGCCTGATCGCCCTGGAGGACCAGGTGCGGGAGTCGGCGCGAATCGCCGTCGATCAGCTCCATCGGCGCGGCATTCGCGTCATCATGATGACCGGCGACGCCAGGAATGTCGCCGAGCATGTGGCCAGGCAGCTTGGCATCGACGAGGTGCTGGCCGAGGTCTTGCCGGAGCACAAGTCCGGGGAGGTCGAGCGCCTGCAGCGCCAGGGACGCAAGGTGGTGATGGTTGGAGACGGGGTCAATGACGCTCCCGCGCTGACGACCGCCGATGTCGGTCTGGCGATCGGCGCTGGCACCGATGTTGCCATCGAATCGGCCGACGTGGTGCTGGCGTCGAGCGACCCGCGCGCCGTCAACAGCGTGATCAAGCTCTCCCAGGCTTCGTACCGCAAGATGGTCGAGAACCTGTGGTGGGCGGCTGGATACAACCTCGTCGCGATCCCGCTCGCGGCCGGGGTGCTGGCCGGTGTTGGATTCGTGTTGCCGCCGGCCGTTGGCGCGGTGCTGATGAGCGTGTCGACGATCGTCGTGGCGATCAATGCCATGACCTTGCGGCGCCTTGACCTTTCGCCCGAGGGCGACGGGGAACCCACGGCGACACCGGCGCCTGTGCCCGCATAGGCCGACATGCCATTGAGTTTCACAGGGGCGAGTTCGCACGCGAACTCGCCCCTGTGCGTTGCTTCGTCGTCCCTTGAAGCGTTGCTTGTTGTGCCGTTGCCAGCCCAATCGGGGATAATCTCCCTATTGGCAGACGGTCTCCGCCGTGTCGAACATGGTGGAGACCACATCGCGATTCGAGGACCACGGGTCGACAGCACACATCGCCCGGGTTGTCCGAGGAGGCCATGACCGTGAGTACGAAGGACGACAAGCGCGCAACCACCCCGAATGGGCTCGATTCGCACGACGTCGCCGGTCAGGTCGTCGAAGAGCGCCAGTTGCTCGTGGCGTCGAATCGCGGGCCGGTCACCTTTTCGCAGCGTGCCGACGGCAGCTTCTCGGCGCGCCAGGGCAGCGGCGGTCTGGTGACGGCCGTCAGCGCCGTGTTGCAGGGGCAACAGGCGATCTGGATCGCGGCCGCGATGACCGCCGGCGACCGGACCCGGGCAGCCGCCGCCGAGGAGGCCGGCGAGACGCTGATCACTCCACACGGTTCCGGTTCCCGGTTCAAGCTGCGATTCGTGCTGCCCACAACCGAGGCCTACAATCAGTACTACAACGAAATCTCGAACCCGCTCCTCTGGTTCCTGCAGCACTACCTGTGGGACACCCCGCGTTCCCCTGACATTACGCACAAGACGTGGGAAGCCTGGCGCGAGGGGTATGTCACCGTCAACAGGATGTTTGCCGAGGAGATCATTCGCGCCTGCGACGGGCTCGACACCGAGCCCGTCATCATGCTGCAGGACTACCACCTGTATCTCTGCGGCGGCATGATCCGGGAGATGCGGCCGCAGGCGATCATCCAGCACTTCATTCACATACCCTGGCCCGACCCGGATTACTGGCGTCTGCTTCCGGCGGAAATGCGCCGGGCCATCTGCGAAGGGATGCTGGGGTGCGACATCATCGGGTTCCAGACGCCGGACCACGCGCGCAGCTTCCTGTACACCTGCGAGGCGTACGTGCCTGACGTCGGTGTCAGCTATGGCGACGGCACCGTCACCTGGCAGGGGCGGACGATCAAGGTGGCGCATTACCCGATATCCATTGACACCGAGGCTGTGCGGCGCACCGCGCACAGCCAGGAGGCGCGTGCCTACGAACGATACCTGCCTACCTATTTCAACGAGTTCACCATCCTGCGCATCGACCGGGCCGAGCCGAGCAAGAACATCGTGCGTGGATTCAACGCCTTCGACCGCTTCCTGGAGGCGCATCCGGAGTACAAGAATCGGGTGAATTTCATTGCGGTGACGCAACCCTCGCGCATGGATGTGGAGGAGTATCGCGACTATCTCGATGACATGAGCGCCACCGTTGGGCGGATCAACGCGAAGTACGCCAACGTCGAAACCGGCTGGCAGCCGATCACCATCATCATGGGCGAGAGCTATCCTCGCGTGCTGGCGGCGATGCGCTGGTACGATGTGCTGCTGGTCAATTCGATCATCGACGGGATGAACCTCGTCGCCAAGGAAGGCGCGCTCGTCAATGAGCGCAGCGGCGTCATCATCCTGTCGGAAGGCGCCGGCGCGGCGTTGCAGCTCGGCGAACATTGCCTGATGGTCTCGCCGGCCGACGTGGAAGGCACCGCCGAGGCGATTCACCAGGCGTTGACGATGCCGTTCAGCGAGCGCCAGCGACGCGGTCGAGCCTTGCGAGAGCTGGTCGAACATGAGGATGTGCGCGAGTGGTTCCGCGATCAGCTCGCTGATATCGGCGCGCTGGTCCAGTCCCGTCAGAGCCAGTGATACGACGTTCGGATGATTGCTGAATCAATCGGGCAATGGGAACCCTGTAGTGCCGCCCCTGTGGCGGCCCGCAACGACCGGCCGCCTCAGGGCAGCCAGGGCGGCCACAAGGGCCGCCCGTACCACTGTCGATGTTGGTCAATACCCGGAATTTGGAGAACCCGCCCGGATTCATGTGGCGCGTTCACCCCTGTCCGTGCAGCAGGCGATAGGCGCGCGACAGCTGCGGCATACCGGAGTTCAGACCAGACAATCGGTCCGGGTGGAGGATCGCCTCGACGTCCGCGCGATCCATCAACCCTCCTTCCACGATGAGGTCGGCGACCCGTTCGCCTGTCGTCAGTGCCCGTTGGGCGATCGCGGCGGCGGCGGCGTAGCCGATGTACGGGATAAACGCAGTCGCGAGGCCCGCGAGGGAGGCGGATTCGTCGCTGAGCCGGCGCTCGTCGGTGGTGATTCCGTCGATACAGTTCTCGCGCAGCGTGACGAGCGCCGCGGTGAGCCACTTCTGGCTTGTCAGCAATGCGTTTGCGATCACTGGCCCGAAGGCGTTGAGCTGCAGTTGCCCCGCCTCCGCGGCGACCGACACGACGACGTCGTTGCCGAGCACCCGGAACGCGACCTGATTGACGGCCTCGCAGATCACCGGATTCACCTTGCCCGGCATGATGCTGGAGCCAGCCTGGCGCTCGGGCAGCCGGATATCCCCGATGCCGGCTTGCGGTCCGGACGACAACAGCCGCAAGTCGTTGCAGATCTTCGACAGCATCATCGCGAATCTGTTGATCGCCCCGGAGAGTTGCATGTAGGCGCCCATGTTGCTGGTGGTGGCGATCAGGTCGGTGGCGGTCCGCAGTTCGAGGCCGGTGATCTCGGCGAGATGGCGTCGAGCGGTCTCGGCGAACCGGTAGTCGGCGGCGATTCCGGTCCCGATCGCGGTGGCGCCGAGACTGATCGTGCGGAGGGGCGGTCGAACCTGCTCCAGCTCGAACCGGCTCTCGCGCACCATCGTCGCGAACCCGCCGAACTCCTGCCCAAGCGTCATCGGCACCGCGTCTTGCAGCTGGGTGCGGCCGACCTTGACGACGTGGGCGAACTCGTTCGCTTTCGCGCTGAACGAATCCTCGAGCCGTGTCATCTCGGCGATCAGGCGGTCGAGCAGACGGTGCAGCGTCAGGCGGAGCGCGGTTGGATAGGTGTCATTGGTGCTCTGGCTGCGGTTGACATCGTCGTTGGGCGAGATGTGCTCGTACTGGCCCTTTTCATATCCACCAAGTTCCAGGGCGCGGTTGGCGATCACCTCGTTCACGTTCATGTTTGTCGAGGTGCCGGCGCCGCCCTGCATGATGTCGACGACGAACTGGTCGAGCAACCCGCCGCTCGCGATCTCGTCGCATGCCGCGTCAATCAGGTCGGCACGATCCCGCGAAAGTGACCCGATTTCCGCGTTGGCGCGCGCCGCTGCCTGTTTTACCTGCGCGTAGGCAACGATGAAGTCGGGAAACTCGGAGATCGCGTGTCCGGTGATCGCGAAGTTCTCGATTGCCCGGGCGGTGTTGACACCCCAGTACGCCGATGCCGGCACCCCCACGTCGCCCAGCGAATCGCGCTCGACCCGTGTCGGCTCGATGCGTCGAGGTTCCGTGGTTTGAACACTCGCATCGAACGCTTCCTCCATCGCAACGGCAGTCATGCCATCCTCCTGCTGTGCGCCAGATCGCCGATGACCCGGCGCATGGTTGCACCGATCCACCCATGCTCCGCTGCGGCGAACTGAGGGCCGATGAGAGGGGGGATGCGCCCCCTGTTCGCACCGTCGCCGTCAAGTGTCGCCACGGCTTCCCACCGTGTGGACAAGAATCTGCGTGTGACGTTCAGTACAAGTTGTCTTCCTCGATATTGTACTGATCGCCCAACAGTCCTGTTGCATACATATAGCATGGAACCGTCGCCAGCGACAGCCTTTTCCGGAGATGCGCGACTGCGTTGTATGTGTCGAGCATGGAGAGATTCGCGTGACGCACCTGGATACTGCGGAGTCCAAACTGCTGGGCGGGGCGCCCATGGTTGGCGTTCCGGCTTGTGCGCCGTGCACGCTTCCGGCGACAAGCCGGGGGCGATTTGCATATTGACACCATTCATACCTCGTGGTGTGATGTGCCAAATCCGGAAAGGTGCAAATTCGCGACCGCTGGCGCTTCCCATCATGCGCGGTGGGTACCTCAGCACGTCGCCCGCTTCAGCGGTCGGCAGTGGGGTGGTCGCGACGGCACTGCGATGCAAAGGGGTGCGACCTTCGAGACGACGCGAGATTCGGGATTCGGAACGACGCGGACGCATGGATCGAGGAGCTTGTACACATGTCTGTACGGAAGGCGATCGGTGGCAATCAGACGCGACGAGACCTGATCAAGACCGGAGCCGCGTTGTCGGCCGCAGCGGCTGGCATCAGCGCCAGCTCGACGTTGGCGCAGGATGGCGAGCCAATCGACCTGGAGCAGTGGAGCCCG
>JAUIGA010000208.1 GCA_030430125.1 Chloroflexia bacterium
GTTGCCAGAATCCGATCGCGGAGGTGGAAGGGGGGGAATGCCTCGCGCTCGGCGCCCTCCGAGCGCGGCCAGGCAATCAGCACCGAGCCGTCGGGATCGAACACCACGTGTGGAGACGCCTCCGGCTGACGGTGGTGCTGCGGTGGCTGGACCACACGGTATGATGGTCACATGACGTTGCTGACGGAGGTGACCTGTGATCGCCGGAATCATCGAACACAACCGAGACGCCATTGTCGCGCTGGGCCGGAAACACCGGGTGCGGGCGCTGTGGGTCTTCGGTTCGGCGGTGACGGGTGAGTGGGATCCGGAAACGAGCGATATCGATTTCCTCGTCGATCTCGGCGGGTACGAGGTTGGAGTCGTGGACCGGTATCTCGATCTTGCCGACGATCTGGAAGCATTGCTGGGGCGCCGCGTGGATCTCGTCTCGGTCGGAGGCCTGCGGCACCACCCGCGTCTGCGTGACGAGCTCGATCGGACGAAGGTAATGCTGTATGAACGAGCTCGCACGCCGACGGTTGCGTGATGCCCGCGATGCCTGCGACCGTATCGAGTGGGAAACGCTGGGGTTCGACGAGACCATGTACGTCGGTGTGTCGACGGTGACGTATGCCGTGAACTGGCTGCTGATGACGCTTGGGGAGGCGTTGACGGTGGCGGTCCGGGAACACCCCGATCTTGAGCGACTGATCCCGGACGCGCGAGCGGCGATCGGGCTGCGCAACCGGATCGTCCACGGATACGATTCGGTGGACGACACGTTGATCTGGCGCGTCGTGCAGGACAAGGTGCCGGCGATCAAGGCGCAGATCGAGACGGTACTGGACTCCGCGTCGTGAGGAGCGGCGGGGAGATCCGAACGTTGCGCGGACCATGCGTCGATGCCACTGTTCGCGCAGGCGGCCAACGGGCGGTCGATCCTGCTGACCGAGGGCAAGGAAGCATCAGTCGAATTTATCCGGTCGCCGGACAGACTTTTCTGATCTGCCTGCCTTCTCGAACGTGGGGTGAGCATGGTCGAGCGCGGCGGGGTTCGGTTCCCGCGCATCCAGCAGCCGCGAATCGTGTCGCCATAGGGTCCGGCCGGTCAGGACGAGCGGCCGTGACCGCGATTTCACGACCGGGACACGCCTTGGCGGCAGGAAGGCATGGGATGCGCGACGGTTCGATGTCGCGGCGATCAGCCCCCCGCGATGTCGCCGCCTGGGCATTCCGCTGGCTTATCGCCTGACGGCCTCTCGCCGGTTCGGTGTTCAGGCACTGTCCGCCGTCGCGATCTCAAGCCGCCTCCGGCCACATCCGGATCGCGGCCATCTCCATCCCTGCCGCCTGGTGCACGACCAGCCGGGTCATCCCCACCGACGCCCACGAGGTCACCGGTTTCGTGGCGCCCACGGTCCGGAACCCCTTGCCGTCCTCGTTCGCCTCGACGATGGCCTCCAGCGAGGTGGTGCCGATTACGGGGCCGCCTGCCTCCGAATCGAGCCGCACCACCGTGAAGTGGATGCCCCGGGCGCTCACCGCCTGCCAGAACCCCACCGCGGACGTGGAGGGTGGGAACGTTTCGCGCTCGGAGGGCGCCGAGCGCGGCCAGGCGATCAGCACCGTGCCGTCAGGTTCGAATACGACGTGGGCCGGGCCGAGCGGCGTCGCCGCCAGCCAGTGCCCGACCATCGGGTGTTCGGCGCGGTCGTCCGCCGCGGCCGGGACCAGCCGTACGGTCGTCGCCAGGGCCGCGCCCAGCCCGGCGAGACCGAGCCGGCCGATCAGGCGACGCCGGTCCATCGCGGGTGAAGTTCGTGAACGGGTGTAGGCAGTCCCAGATCGTGCCGGGGTGCGTTCGCGTGTCATGGTCGCGTCTCCATCGTGGCGGGAGCGCGGCGGTCGACATCGCCGAGGTTGGATCTATCGGGTGTCGACCGGCGCGGCTCGCACCGGGGGAGCGACGCGGTACCGGCGTCACTGCGAGTCTCAGGGTGGGCCCAACATCGAGGCTACGGCACCGCCAAGCGGCACGCATCGGCAGAATGCAGGATTTCGTCCGGTGGCGACGATACGCAAACCACGAAGTCCGGCGCGCGGTCATACGTAGCGTCGAAGTCCGGATGGGGGCGGTCCGGTCTCATGCCCGATGTGCGCGACTCGGAACAGCGGGGCACGCCGGCCAGTGCGGCCGCCTGGGCAGCTCGGAACGGCCTGGCGTGATGGTTGCCAGCCCACCCGGGCATCGCAGCCCGGGTCTACAGGATGGCACCCGGTTCGTGAATGTTCATTGCCCTGAACCCGATTGCGTGGTGGCCCTGACAGGGTAGAGTGTCAGGGACTCAGGTGAGTCGCGGAACGACATCTGGAACGTGGATCGGGATTGCTGTGAGTGACACGGGGGAGCGATTTGCCGGCACACGGCCGGCGCTGCGTTCGTCCCCTCGCGCCGTCGCCGTGTGGGCGTCCCGCTGGCTGATCGTCATCGCCGCCGGGTGGCTGCTCGACCTCGCCGGCATGCCTGTCGCCTGGCTGATCGGCCCGATGATCGCCGCCGTCGTCCTCGCCCTGCGCGGCACCCCGCCCGGTCCAAACCCCACCTTCGTCTTCACCGGCGTGCAGGCGGTGATCGGCATCGCGCTCTCCGCCTCGTTCTCCGCCGCGGCGCTCGAACCCCTCGCCGACCACTGGCACGTGATGCTGCTGACGATCTTCCTCGTACTCGCGATCTCCATCGCCGCCGGGGTCGCGCTGGGGCGCTTCGCCGCGCTCGACCACGCCACCGCCTCGCTCGGCACCGTCCCGGGCGGCGCGTCGGGCATGGTCGCGATGGCGGAGGAGCTCGACGCCGACCCGCGCATCGTCGCCTTCATGCAGTACGCCCGCGTCGTGATCGTGGTGATCTCGATCGCGATCCTGGCGCGCATCGCCGGCCACGAGGCGGAGTCGTCCCTGACGCTGGTGGAGGACGACGCGCCGCTGACCGCGTTTCAGCAGCTGCTGGTGGCGCCGCTGCTGGCGTTGCTGGGCATCTGGCTGGGGATGCGGTTCCGGTTGCCGTCGGGGGCGCTGATCGGGTCGATCATCGTCGGGATGGTCGTCGGGCTGCTGGGGTGGGGACCGATCACCTTCCCGCCGGTGGTGCTGGCGGCCGCCTACCTGCTGCTGGGGACGCGGGTGGGCAGCCGCTTCGATCCGGCGGTGCTGCGGCGCATTCGCGACCTGCTGCCGTGGGTGTTGGGGTTCATCCTGCTGATGACGCTGGTGAGCGCCGGGCTGGGGTGGGTGCTGGCCGAGGTGACGGGCATCGACATCGTGACGGCGCTGCTGGCGACGTCGCCGGGTGGGATGGACGGGGCGATGATCGCGGCGCTGGACACCGGCGCGAACGTGCCGCTGGTGCTGGCGGTGCAGATCTCGCGGTTGCTGCTGATGGTGATTGCGGGCCCGCTGCTGGTGCGGCGGCTGGCGCGATGGCAGGCGGCCCGGACTCCCTGACCGTCATATACTGGAGTCACCATGAAATCATCAGTTGTTTCACTCCAGAACATGAATCCTGCGCTTCGGGAGATCGTCACGCCTGAGTTCCTGGCGCTCCTCCGCACCCGGGGCGTCCGTGAGGCGAGCGTGTTCGGCAGCGTCGTTCATGGCACCGCGCGACCGGACAGCGATCTCGATCTGCTCGTCACGCTCGATCCCTCGGTAACGCTGTTCCAGCAGTTGGATCTGGCGGAGGAGTTGTCGCGGCTTTGTGGTCGCCCCGTCGACCTGGTCACGAAGGTCCATCCGGCCTTCGAGCCGTATATTACGCCCACGCTGGTTGCGCTTCCGCTGTGAAGAAGGTCTTTGCGCCATACCTTGCCATGATCCAGGACTCCATCACGGCTATCGAAGATTGCCGGCCGACCGACATGGAGACGTTTCTTGCGAGCCCGGTACTGCAGGATGCGGTCCTGATGCGCCTGCAGGTGATTGGCGAGAACCTTGCGCAGATGCGTCACCTCGACGACGACGCATTCCAGCAGCAGGGGCTGATTCCTGGAACAAGATAATTGGGCTTCGGAACATCATTGCCCATGGGTACAGGGAGATCGAATTCGAAAGGATCTGGCAGGTCATCACCGAGGAGCTACCGGCATTTTCCGAGACGATTGACGCGGCTGCCGATGCGTGAGCGCAACCCGGTCATCCATTGTGGATTCCGGCGGACCAGGACCGAACAGTAGCGGACGACTTGACCGCGTATTCCAGCGCGATGGTTCAACACGTTGGCGCGGTCAATGTCGTCCCGTCGACGGCGAACTGGGCGACGGTGCGGCACGAGATGGGCGAGGAAACCGCGGATCTCGCATTTGGAATATCCATCAATACCTGACGTTGACATTGAGGCACCGTGTACGTACTCTGAAGGTGCAAAGGACGCGACGATCGCACAAGAGCCAGACGCTTCGGTGAAAGGCTCGCGAGAGACGGGTCCTTTGCGCTGTCCGGATTCCCCCACAATCCAACCCGCTACCTGCCGATACCGTGTCTCCCGGGCGGTGTTTCGGGCGTCATCATCCGTTGATCCGCGCGTTTTCTGGAACGGGTCGTGTTCTTGCGGTGGGCGGATTGTTCAGGATGCCGCATCCGGTTCGTCGCCAGACCCCCAATCTCAATCACCCGGGCTGCGATGCCCGGGTCTACGGGTTGGGGCACATCGTGATTCCTGGTCAAGCAGGTGGTGGTAGCCCCGAACGTGGGCGGTCATCCATATTGCGACCCTGGTCTACGGATTGGGGGGGCGAAATCCGGACAGAAAATGTCCGGACGGGGCGGTACGATCCGGGCATGAATGACACCCCACCCACCACCGAGCTCAACGGCATCGAGATCGTCGCCTTCGCGGACGCCGCCGCGTGGGAGACCTGGCTGGCGGAAAACTGGGAGCGGCAGGAGGGTATCTGGATCAGGTTGGCAAAGAAGGGCTCCGGCGTCACCTCCGTCACCCGCGCCGAGGCGCTCGATGTCGCCCTCTGCTGGGGCTGGATCGACGGTCAGGGCAAGGGGCTGGACGATACCCACTTCCTGCAGAAGTTCACGCCTCGCCGCAGGCGCAGCCTGTGGTCGCAGATCAACATCGGCAAAGTCGAGGCGCTCATCGCCGCCGGTCGCATGCGGGAACCGGGTTTCGCCGAGATCGAGCGAGCGAAGGCGGACGGGCGCTGGGAGGCGGCGTACGCGTCGCCGTCGAATGCCGAGGTGCCGCCCGACCTCGAAGCCGATCTGGCGGCTCGTCCGGAGGCGAAGGCGTGCTTCGAGTCGCTCAGCGGCGCCAAACGTTACGCCGTGCTGTGGCAGTTGATGACGGCGAAGCGCCCCGAGACGCGCGCCCGCCGGCTGGCGAAGATCGTCGCGATGCTGGAGGCGGGCGAGACATTTCGTTGAGACATCTGGCCTGTGCCAATGCGATGGGCGGCCTTCCCCTCGCGCGGCCATGACTTCCCGGTCGCGGCGGGGCAGCATGGGCCGCAGATTGAATCTGTTCCGCCCCCTTGTCCTTCCGGCATCCTGGTGTAGACTCCATATCAGTTGGGTCACATGACATAGGTAGATGCATTCGCTGCGCCGGGAGTGCCATCATGCGCCATGACGACAACCTCATCCGAGGTCAGGCCGAGCGATCCGCGTGTATCGAGACCGTACTGCAGGGGCGAATGGATCGCCGTACCGCGATCCGCACGGCCCTCGGTCTCGGCCTGAGCCTGCCCGCGCTCTCGGCGGTGATGGCCGGCCGGGCGCAGGCACAGGCTGGCACGCCGGCCGCGACGCCTGAAGTGACGAGCCCGCCGGTGGCCGAGGCTCGCCCCAGCACCCGCACCTTCAGCGGTGTCGACGTGGAAGACCCCTACGCCTGGCTGGAGGATCCGGCCGATCCGGAGGTGATCGCCTACCTCGAGGCGGAGAACGCCTATCGCGAGGCGGTGATGGCGCCGCTCGCCGGTCTCCGCGACACGCTGTACGAGGAGATTCGCGGACGCCGGGAGCTGACCGATGTCTCCGTGCCGGTGCCCATCGGCGACTGGTTCTACTACTTCCGCACGGAAGAGGCGCTGCAGTTCCCGATCCTTGCGCGCAAGGCCGGCAGCATGGACGCGGAGGAGCAGGTCCTGCTCGACCTCAACGCGATGGTGGAAGATAGCGG
>JAUIGA010000209.1 GCA_030430125.1 Chloroflexia bacterium
TGAACGACGACTACGTCCCGCCAGACCATGTCCTTGCCGACGGAGACGAGCTGGCGATCATCCCACCGGTCAGCGGCGGCGAGGAACAGCGGTTTGTCGTCACCGACGAGGTACTAGCGCCCCGCGACGTAGAGGCGCTGGTCGCCAGCCCCGGCGCCGGCGCGATTGTCACCTTCGTCGGAACGGTGCGCGACCACGCCCGGGGCCGGCGAGTCACCCTGCTCGACTACGAAGCGTATCCCTCCGCCGCCGTAAAGATGCTGGCGCGTGTGGGGGCGGAGGCCCAGGCGCAATGGCCGGAGGTGGCGATCGCCATCGCCCACCGAACCGGCTCGCTTGAGCCCGGCGAGGCGAGTGTCGTCATCGCCTGCGCCTCGCCCCATCGCGACGAGGCGTACGCCGCCAGCGCATTTGCGATTTCCCGCATCAAGGAAATCGTGCCGATCTGGAAGAAGGAACACTACGAGGACGGCTCAACCTGGGTCGGCAGCGAAGCCGCCTATCAGCATCTGGCCGACCGTCGCTGACCGGGACGCATGCCGCGGCCTGCGTGGTGCCGCCGTGATAACCTGCCCGACTGGCGGCTACGTCGCGACCGTCGCCGTGGACCGCTCGGTCAGCCACGCCGCCGCGGCATCGAGCGCCCGCCGGATGTCGGTCACCAGATCCTCGGTATCTTCGATACCCACCGACAGCCGGATCACCCCGTCCTCATCGAACGGCCAGACCAGCGACGCGACATCCCCCAGGCTCACCGCCTTCAGGGGAATGGTGAGCGCATCGAGGAACACGTTGCGGCTGCGCGCGTGGTCGACCAGGGTGAGCGAGATCATACCGCTGTACCGCCTACCGGTCATGTTCCCCAGCCGCGCGTGCCCCGGGTGGTCGGGCAACCCCGGGTAGTTGACCGTCTCGACCGCCGGATGGCGCGACATCACCTCGGCCACGGCCAGGGCATTGGTCGAGTGCTGGGCCATGCGGAGCGGCAACGTCTTCACGCCATTCAACAGCAGCCAGGCGTTCTGCGGACTCAACACCCCGCCGAGCTGCTCCATCCGGCCCCGCATCGCGGCGATCGTCTCCCTCCGCCCCGCGATCACGCCACCCAGCAAGTTGCCGTGCCCGGAAAGATACTTGGTCGCGCTGTGGATGACGATATCCGCACCGTGCTCCAGCGGTCGCAGCAAGGCCGGGCTGAGGAACGTGTTGTCGACGATCAGCGGTATCCCGGCCTGGTGCGCGATCTCCGCCAACGCGGGAATGTCCATGACCTGCAGTGTCGGGTTGGAGACCGTCTCGATATACACGCCGCGCGTCTCCGCCGCTATCGCCGCGCGCACCGAATCAAGGTCTGTCGCGTCGACCATCGTCGCGGACGCGCCGTAGTCGCCGATGCTGTCGTGAAAGAACTCCCGCGCAATCGGGTACAGCGTGTCCGACACGACCATGTGTCCACCGCCGGCAACGAGGTGGAACACCGCCGTGGAAATCGCCGCCATCCCCGATGCGGCCACCATCGCGTCTTCCGCACCTTCCAGGTCCGCCAGCTTCACCTCCAGGCAACGCACCGTTGGATTGCCGTAGCGGGTGTAGATGAAATGCGGGACATCGCCGTCGAGGAATCGGTCGATCTCGCCGGATGATTGAAAGGCGAAGGTCGCGTTCTGATAGATTGGCACGCCGACGGCTCCCGTCAGCGGGTCCGCCGGTTCTCCGGCGTGCACCGCCCGCGTGAGGAATCCCCTGCGCGCGTCCCGTTCAGTCATGCCCCGCTCCCGCCTGTGTTCCCGATGCCCCGATCTGGTCCCGCCACGCCGGCAGCGACCGTCCGAACTCCGTTCCGCGTGTCCCACGTTCCACCAGCAGTCGAGCCGGCTCCTGATCGTCAGGTTCCAGCGAAAACCGCATGCGATTGGTCACGGTGACAAGAGCATCGGCATCGACACCGGTCTCCTCACGGAGGATCCGGCGCACATCGCGGCGGCGCTCCCACCCGGCCGCCTGCAGCGCGCGGAGGGTGTCCACCTGCTCGTCGACATTCGTCGCCAGTGCCCGAACGCCGACGACCGTGACATGGGAGACAAAGGGCTTGCCGGTCCAGATGAACCAGCTCCGGGCGAGGTCCTCCCGGTGTCCTGGCACGGCAGAAGCCAGTGCCGCCGCGCCCTCCTCGACGATCACGTCAGACTGGTCGGTGGCTGGCGCACCGCGCAGGTACGCGGTCGCCTCGATTCCGAAATACGGTGCCATCAGCGCGCGCGCCAGCACCTCGCCGGATACCCCCACCTCGCGCAGGTGGATCTCCGCACGGTCGATCTCGTCAGGGCGCACCAGCGTACGCATGGCGACGAAACCGACCCCGTCCTGGATCACCGCCACCGAGCGGTCGATCACGTGCGTCCCGGTCAGCAAGGTCGCTTCCGGCACCGGCAGAAGCGCCACATCGTCCTCGCCGATGTCACCGGCACGTAGTCCCTGCGCAATCTTGACGGGAGTAGCGGTCTCAACCCACCCTTCCCGCGCCGGGACCGACATGAATGCCGTTGCCATCGTATTGTCGATCAAGACGGTCATACGCGACCTGTCTCCCGCGTGGCCGGTTCCTGGAGCAGGTGCTTCAACGATTCGATGGGATAGCGCGGGTAGGACCCGAAGACCTTCAGCGTCTCGGCCTGCTCGACCATGCGCTCCAGCACCGCGGCGACCATGGGGTCCAGCCGATGCCCCTCGAAGTCGATCAGGAAGACATAGGTCCCGAGCCAGCCCTTCGTCGGCCGCGATTCCAGCCGCGTCAGGTTCAGGCCGGCATCCGCGATCGGTCGAATGATCTTTTCCAGCACCCCTGGCTCGTTCGCGTCCGCCGTCACGCCGATGGAGGTCTTGTCATCGCCCGTCGGTGGTGCGTCCTCGCTGGCCAGGACGACGAACCGCGTCAGATTGGTCGGATTGTCCTGGATATTCTCCGCGATGACCTCGCCCCCGTAGCGCGCCTGAGCCGGTCCCGGACCGATCGCCGCGATGCTCGGATCGTCGCCCTCGACGACCGACTGCACGGCGCCGGCCGTGGAGAGGGCGGCCACCTGCCCTGCATGCGGCAGGACGCGATCGAGAAACCGGCGACACTGCCCGAGGGCCTGCGGATGGGACACGACCGTCTGAATAGAATCGAGCGGAACCGCTTCCCGGGCGACCAGGACATGGCGAATCTGCACGACCACCTCGTGGCAGATGTGCAGGTCGGTCTCGTGTATGAGCAAGTCGAGGGTGGTGCTGACACCGCCTTCGATCGAATTCTCGATCGGCAATACCGCAACGTCGGTGTCGCCGTTCTCCACCGCCGCCACCGACGCCGGAATGCTGGGAAACGGCACCAACTCGCCCGAGGCGCCGCCATACCTGGCCGCGGCCTCCTCGCTGTAGGTCCCGCGTGGCCCCAGAAACGCTATCGTCATCGTGCCCTACCTCGTTCGACCTCGCGACCTGTGCTTGCGCTAACCATACCCGGAACCGGCGTCCCGTGGCATCGTCGACCGTAACCCGTATACTCGTGGCATGATGAACGACGAAGGGCCGAACATCCCGAAACCCGCCACCGGGAACCGCCAGAAATACCGCAAGGAGCGCCCCGCCACCGAGACGGTCGACACCGATTGGCGACTGTTCCTCGCAGTGCCGATGCCGGATGCGGTGCGACATCGTATCCACGACCTCATCGAGCGGTTGCGTCCCGACGAATGGCCGGTGCGATGGATCGATCCGGACAGCGCCCACCTGACCCTGCATTTCCTCGGCGACACCCCGCCGGAGGAAGCAGCCATCCTGCGCATGGCGCTCCCGGCGGTCGTCGCGCGGCACGCCGCCTTCGACCTGCGCACCGCGGGTCTCGGCGTCTTCCCGAAGCTGAAACGGCCACGCGTGATCTGGCTCGGCGTGTACGGTCCCGCGCACCGGCTCGAATCGCTCTTCAACGAGCTTGGGGACACGCTGGACGAGATGATGTTCCCGATCGAGGAGAAGCCGTTCAGCCCCCACATCACGCTCGGTCGCGTGCGCGACACGCGCAACACCTCGGTGCGCAACCTTCCGGAGGCGATCCGCCGGTCCATCGACGATCTGGCGACGGCAGGACTCGCGAACCCGAAGGATGGGCTGCCGCTGCCGGTTGAGGAGGTGCTGCTGATGCGCAGCCATCTCGACCGCGACGGTGCGCGCTACGAGGTGATCGCCCGCTTCCCGCTCGCGCCAAGGGAGTCGCCCGCATCGTAGTGTCTGGTTTTGTGCTTGCCCAATGGTCTTGGGTGCCAGCTTCGAGACGTTCGGGGCAAACACACCCCGTACCGATTGCTCCGTCATGCTGAGCGCAGCGAAGCATCTCCGCGCGAAGCGCACGGCACCGCAGCTGCCAAATTGGCCACGATTCTTGCGCGAGAAACCTGAAGCTATATATGCTGCGCTTCGCGCAGGGACTCCTCGGCACGACTGCGGCGCTTTCGCGCCTTGTCGGCTCGGAGTGACGGTTCCTTCGCCGGGCGTTCTGTGCCTCACCAGGTGTGGACGCAAGAACCCCGCCCATGAGCAGGGCGGGGCAGTCTCGTCGTGTCGAGTTCGGCCACCTACTGGTAGTTGATCACGTCCGGTGTCGGCTCGAGCGCCATGATCTCTTCCGGCGTCATCAACGGCTCGTCCTGATCGTAGAACAGCTTGATGCCGTTGTACTCGATCGGGTTCTGCTGAATGACGACACCCCAGGTATCCAGCTTCATGTGCGGCGGGCCCCAGCCATCCATGTTCAGCACCAGATCAACCCCGTGCATCGGCTGGATCGTTTCCTTGTTCGAGACCGAGAAGACATGGAACTGGTGGATCAGGAGCATCTTTCGCGATGTGCCGTACTTGTTCGCGATGTCGACGCACCACTGCTGCGCCTCGGTGACATCGGCCGCATCGATCGAGCCGAGATCGATGCCCGGCGTCTCGCCCGGCAGGATGTGAAACTCCGGGTCGATCGCCAGGTGCACGTGGTCGTATCGCATCCAGCGCTCCAGTCCGGCGTAGTCCTCCTTCGGCGTCTTCAGGCCGCACTGGACGTCGAGCAGCAGGTACATGTCGTTTTCTTCGGTGAACTGGGTGTACAGATCCAGCCATTCACCGCCAGTATCGGCGACATATTTGCCGTCCGGTCCCGGATCGCGCTGCGCCACCGAGGCGATCAGCTCGATACCCATCTTCCAGGGCCGGTCCGGCGCAGCGGCCTCGTAAGCCGCCTTCTGCTCCGCCAGCAGCGACAGCAGCTCTTCCGGCGGGTACTGCCCGAGAATCCCCATGTTCGGGTTTTCCGGAAACCCGTAATACATGATCAACCGGTGGTCCGGCAACAACCCTTCATCGAAGCGTCCGCCAACCGGCGCTTCCGGGGTCGACTTGTTCTGGGACGGCGGCATGTCCAGGCTGCTGCCAGGCCATTCGGTCGTCGTCTGCGCCGCGCCCGTGGTCTCCACGGTCGCTTCCGGTGTCTCCGTGAGCTGATTGTCGCCCTGTCCGGAGACAACACCGGGGAGGATCAGTCCGCCCATCGTTGCCGCGCCGATGGCGAGGAGCTCGCGACGACGCATCGGTCGTCGCAGCATCGGTGGGTTGGCTGGTCGCTGTCGCTTCACGTATCCTTGCCCTTTGTCAGTCGATGTGGCCGTTGCCGGACCCGCCGGCGATTGAGGGAGTATTGGCACCGAGCGGCGCAACCTGCTGGAATTGGCTCGTTTCGCAGGCACGCTTCGCCAACAGACACAAGTGTGCGCTGATCATGCCGTCGTAGAGAGTAGCACGACTCTCGCCTTCGCCGTAGATCAGGCCGATGAAGTCCCTGGCGAGCTCCTGGTCACCACCGAAATGCGCGCCGGCCCCGCTGGAACCTCCACCCGGGTGACCGGTGATCGCGATCTCCCGTCCGGCGTAGTCATGCCGCTCGACGCGGCCGCTCAGGTGATGGTGGACCGTGATGTCGCCGCGGTACCAATCGAACTCCACTGTCCCCTTGTAACCAATGAGCGACGCTCCACGTTTCGCCGCCGTGCGCCGGGCATAGAAGTTCTGCGTGTAGGTCAGGTGCGCACCCGACTCGTACTGCAGGATCGCGGTCGCG
>JAUIGA010000210.1 GCA_030430125.1 Chloroflexia bacterium
GGAGCAGATCGGGGGGGAGCGCAACTGGGATTACCGGTATGTCTGGGTGCGCGACGCCGCGTTCTCCGTCTATGCGCTGCGTCGCATCGGGCTCCACCGCGAGGCGTGGGAGTTTCTCAGCTGGGTTCTTGGCGTCGCGAGAGATCGCCGCATCAACCCCATGTACACGCTGGACGGCGACATGATCATCCCGGAGCGCGAAGATCTGTCCCTGCAGGGGTATCGCGGCTCGTCGCCGGTGCGCTGGGGAAACGGAGCCCACGGACAGCAACAGCATGACGTGTACGGCGAGTTGCTCGACTGCGCGTTCATGTGGAGCAATCACGGCGGACAGATCGGTCGCGACCTGTGGGACGATCTGCGCAAGTACGCCGATCGGGCCGCCGAGGTCTGGGATACGCCGGACCAGGGTATCTGGGAAGTGCGGTCTCAGGGCCGCGTGCAGACCTATTCGGCCGGCATTTGCCAGATCGCGCTTGACCGTGCCGCCCGGATCGCCCGGCGCTACCGGTTGGATGGCGATATTGCACACTGGGAGCAAACCGCGCGGACGATCCAGCAGCGCATTCTCGCGGAGGCGTGGGACGAACGACAGGGGTTCCTGACACAGGGGTTGCAGGGCGGACATCTGGATGCGGCGATCCTGGGGTTGCCTATCCGCAACGTGCTGCCGGCCGATCACCCCCGGGTCATCGCGACCGTCGATGCCGTGGACCGCGAGCTCGGAGCCGGGGATGGGCTGATTTATCGCTACCATCCGAACATGTCGCCCGATGGCTTGCGGGGCGACGAGGGGGCGTTCGTGTTGTGCAGCTTCTGGATGATCGACAACCTGATCCTCCAGGGGCGACTCGACGAGGCGATGGATCGCTTCGAGCGTATGTGCGACCGCACCAACGCGCTCGGGTTGCTGCCGGAGGAGCTCGATCCCGATACCGGGGATTTCCTGGGGAACTTCCCGCAGGCGTTCTCGCACATCGGGCTGATCTCCAGCGGATTCAACCTGACACGTGCGCTGCAGCGGCGCGAGACGGGCGCGACGAACGGTCACGAACAACGTTCGCGAGCGCGTGCCACACCGGGAGCACCGGTACCTGGTCGGACGAGCCGGTAGCCGCGGGAACGCACGGTTCGTAGAACTGGCAGTCGCTACGACGGCGCTGGGGGTGTGTAGTCCCGCGCGCGATAGACCGGGATACCGTCGATCATCGTTTCCAGGTCGTAGTAGCGCCCAACTTCCTGCCAGAAGGTGCGGCTTTCGTCCGGGTACGGACCGGGTTGCCGGGTGCTCACGATGTACAGCGGGCGGTCCGGTCCGCGAATGATCGTGATGATCTCGCTGTAGGACTCGGGGAGCGCGCGAAGTTCCTGATCGTAGAGATGCCGGTAGGCGGGGGGACGATCCGCAAGATAGTAGATCGCCGCCTGATCGAACGCGACGAACACGCGGGTGCCGGGCTCGCTGTGCTCCTGAAGCCACGTTGCCACCTCGGCCTGCGCCTGGTATCCGGGATGCGAGTAGAGATAATTGGACACCGCGTTCGTTGAGCCGAGGAACACGATCCACCACGGCGACACCAGCACGAGGACTATCGCGGTCGCGAGCGCGCGGCGAGTCCATGGCCGCACCGATCGCAGCGCCCTGACGATGATCGACGCCAGCCAGATCGACACCGGGGCGACGATCTGGATGAAGTAGTGGGTCCACCAGTCGCCGCCCATGGCAATCCCCGCGAGGGAACCCAGCATCCACAGTCGCAGGAGCATGCCGACCCGGTCGTCCGGTGCGGCCAGGTGTGGATACGCCGGGGCCCCGATCAGCCGGCTGGCTGCGTTCCGGAGAATGGCGTATCCCCGGAATCGAGGCGCCCATCGGCCAGCGGCGCGATACCGACGCAGCACGGCAGCGAGGGCGGCGCGATGGACGACAGCAACGAGGACACCGGCCATCAACAGGAACGGCAGGCTGTTCCACGCGTGGCGGGCCAGTGTCTGGAGCTGTGTGATCAACGGGACATCGGCGCCGCTCTGCATGGTCAGGCGATAGGTCACGGTGGCGTAGAGGAAATCGCCCCACCCCAGGAACCACCCATGAATGAGCGCCGGGATGCCGACCGCGGCAACACCCGCGAGGAGCCAGGCGGCGGGCACGCGCCACGATGGGCCCGCTGACGTTCGGTTCATGGCGAAGATCGCGACGAGCGCCACCGGCAACATGACAATGCCGGACGGCTTCACCATGGTCGCGATACCGACCAGGATGCCGGTAGATACGACCCAGCGGGCGGACCAGCCGGTGTCGATGGCCTTGATCAACGTCCAGATCGACCACGCGGCTGGCAGCATCATGAACATTTCGGCGTTGGCGGTGAAGCCCTCCATCTTGGGAGACGCCGAGCCGAGGGTGAAGATCAGTGCCGCGAGGATCGGCACGGGGTTCGGCCGCCAGCGCCGGGCGATCAGCCAAACGGCGACGGTGGTGGCACATGCAGACAGCCACGCGGCGAGTCGGAACGCGACGACATCGGTTCCGAGCGTATCGAAGATGAAGGCATAGAGATAAAAGATGCCCTGGGGACGGCTGATCCACAGGTCGTCATAGAGCTGGCCGGTTCCGTTGAGCCAGCCGCGAGTGGCGTACGCATACCCGCCCTCGTCGGCGATCATCGGGAGCTGGAGGAATGGCATTCGGGCAAGCAGCCCGACCGCGAAGGCTGCCAGGAGCCAGCCGGCGTCCTGCCAGGCGCGAGATCCCGCCGATGCGTCGGCGGCGCGAAGCGGGGCGTTCAACCTCGTGCGCCGGCGGCCGCACCGGAGAGCAGCATCGGCCCGGTCGGCGCGGCGCTGCCGGCCAACGGTTCCTGCGAGATGGCAACGCCGCGGAACGCGCCGGTATCCGCCGCGATGAGGACAAGCCCGACACCGTTGTCGTCGACGCCAAACGTGGCGCCGGGTACGGGTGCGCCTTCCTCCGGAGGCAGGAACCAGACCTGGTACGCCTGCCCATCCTCCGGCGCGGGGAGATTGACGACGCTGAGCACGCCGGAGCCGCTCGCTGTCAGGTACATCGTGCCGTGGGCATCTCCGGGGCCCTCGGCGGTCGGCGTGAGCTCGTAGACGGATGCCGTGGCCGCCTCGCGAAGCTGGTTGCGCTCGTCCGTGAGCGCCGCCACCCGCGCGTCGGCGTCTTCCAGATCGGACCGCAGGATCGTGGTCCATGCCGCGAGCGCAATACACCCGACAACCGCCGCGATGGCGATGACCCACGGGATCGTGGCGATGGAGCCCAGCGGGGACGGCGGTCGTGGAGTGGGGCGAGACGACATGATGCGGTACCTCGGGTGGAAGCGAATGACCCCCGGCGGGGCGTTTGCTGCAGACTACTGTACAGATGTTTCGCATGGAGCGTTCGGACAGGTGTCCGGACAGTTGGTAAACCCCGCGTGAACGAGTAGGATACAGAACAGCTACAAACCGGATGTCGAACGCTTGCGGTTCCTCGGCAGATCGTCGCTTGGGAGGGAACGACTGCCAGTGAGCGCGCGATACCGGTGGATCCCATTCGGGGATGCACGGCTGGAAGGAATGACGACGTGAGTACACGTGGCTGGTGGCGCGCGACCGGGATGGTGGTCTGCGCGCTGATGATCGCAACCATGTCGCTGGGCCTGGGGGCAGGACCGGCGGCCGCACGGAGCCAGCAGGCGACGCAGGAACCGGAGGTGACCCCCACCCCGGTGGTCGGCTCGGCAACGGGGCAGTTGCAGACCGCACCCGAGGAATCGCCCACCGCAGAGGAGGCCGCGCCGGAATCGAACACCGGCCAGACGACCGGACCGGTGGCGTCCGGAGTCGATGGCGACACCGCGCCGGCGGTGCTGGCGCAGGGGCTGGTGTACCTGAACGGCGACGACGTCGTCTGGCAGGTTCGCGAAGTCGAATTGTCCGGAAGCGAAACTGTCACCGGGAATGCTCGTATTCTGCTGCAGCGCACCGGGACGAGTGTCGTTCGCAACGATCTCACCGGCAAGCGGGCGCGTCTCGAGTCTGGCGAGGCCTATTTCGCCTCCGCCGGCGACCCCTACACCACCTTCAAAGAGGGCAGCGATCCATCCGTCATGTGGGTGTTCGAGATCGCCAACGACAACACGGTCGGGGAGGGAGCCTTCTATCTCAGCCCCAATGTGTCGGGGTACGGGGAATCCGTCTACGATTTCGAGTTCGTGCGCAACGTGCTGGCAGCCGGTGGGTCGGCGCAGTTCGACGGGGGTGATGGCTCCTCGTTGATCATGGTGTTGTCCGGCAGCGTCGATGTGACCAGCGACAGTGGCACGGCGACGCTGTCCGCTCGCGACGGGCTGGTTGTCCCTGGCGGGGCCAGCATCGCCGCCGGCGACAGTGAGGCGGTGGTCGTGACCATGGCCGTGGGGCCGACGGTCGGTGACAGCTCGGCCGCCCCGCCGGCGCCTGCAGCGCAGGATACGGCATCCGCCGACGCCACCGAGATCGAATCCAGCGCGCCGACCGTTGATCAGTCGTCCGAGCCGGCCCAGTCCACAGGCGATGGTGGGTTTGTGACCAGTATCCAGGTCGGCGTGCTGGACAGCGTTGGCATCACGATGTACGTCGATGGCGAGCTTGTGTTCGACGGATGGCTGGAACCCGGTGAGTGGACCGATTTCTTCACCGGCACGACCTTCGAGGTCTACACGACCTCGGGCGCAAACACCCAGTTCCAGAACACTTGCGGTGGAGAGCCATTCTGGATGGACTTCACCGAAGGCGATGCGTACTACGTGCTGGAAGCCAGTGCGGAGTCGTGCGCGCCGGTGTGACACAGCCGCGAAACAGATGACGGCCGCGATGCATGTGCTCGCGCGGCGACCCGCACGGCAGGATGCCGGGCGGGTCGCTGCGTTTCCGTGAAATCCGGCCGGGGGACGGGATGGGCGGTACGTCCCGGGGACGGGTGTACGGCGCCGTATCGACTCCCAGATCGCCGGTGCTCCTGGCTTCTTCCCGCTGGAATTGGGCATTCATGCGCATTCGTCGTGTACAGTATGTCCCTACCAGCAGGGCGAGTATTCCGGCGTCACCGTGGCGAGGCAGTGGTCGCCCCAAGGGAGGGAGGAAGTTGCCATGTTGAAGGAGTTTCGCGAGTTCATCATGCGGGGGAACGTCGTCGACCTCGCGGTCGCGGTCGTCATCGGTGCCGCGTTCGGGGCAGTGGTGACCTCGATGGTCGAGGATCTGCTGACGCCGTTGATCGCGGCCATCTTTGGCCAACCGGATTTCAGTGCGCTGACGTTCACCATCAACAGCAGTGAATTCATGTACGGTGAGTTCCTCAATGCGATGTTCTCGTTCCTGACCGTCGCGGTGGCGATCTTCTTCTTTGTGGTTAAGCCAATGAATGTGGTGATGGAGCGGTTGCGGAGAGGCGAAGAGACGCCTGATCCGACCACCGAGCTCTGCAACTACTGCCGGACCGAGATTTCCCTCGAAGCGACACGATGCCCGAACTGCACGTCGGAGAACCCGTTCAGCGCGCCGGCATAGGTACGAGCGCATCGCATCCCGGGTGTCTGGGATGCGGGGAGGGGGGGAAAGGGAGACGGCCCGGTGCAGAAGCACCGGGCCGTCTCCCTGTTTGTGTCGTTTGGCGACGGACCGCTACGCGAGGGCGCGAATCGGTTCCGCGATCGGGGCGAGATAGCCGCTGGCAACCGCTGCCTCGAACTGCTCGGCGAAGAGGCTGATCTCGCGCAGCTCGAGGTCGAGCAGCACGACGTGGAGCATGCCGAGATGGTCTCGCACCAGCCGGTCGATCACGAGCTCGGATGTCGAAAGCGGCGATGCCGGATCCGTGGCGCGAAACCGCTGCCCTGGCTCGAAGGCGAAGGTCGCCTGAATCGTTGTGTTGATCATGCGCATACTCCCTTGTTGCGTGCGATGCTTCGTCGCATCATGCGTCAATTCGTGACTCGTGGGTGGCATGCTCGCGGTGCACCTCACCGGGCGACGGCGCCCTGGGTTCGGCCTCCGCGAATCTGCTCACACCGCCATCGTGAACATTTTCACATTCTTCATACAGGTCACGGAGGTTCGTGTCAACCCCCCCAATCAGGTGCA
>JAUIGA010000211.1 GCA_030430125.1 Chloroflexia bacterium
CCATGTCCCTCGCAGGCATCCTCTCATGGACCACACGCGGATCGGGGCGTGACGGCTCAGCTCGCCGCCTGCTTCACGAGCGCGGCGATCCTTGCCGCATCGGCGTCGGTGATCGCCTGCAGCGCGTAGGCGGTCGGCCACATCGCGCCGTCGTCGAGGTTCGCGTCGTCGTTGAAACCGAATGTCGCGTACCTGGATTCGAACTTGTCCGCGCTCTGGAAAAAGCAGACGACCTTGCCGGCAGCGTTGGCGTAGGCGGGCATCCCGTACCACGTTTTCGGCGAGAGCTCCGGCGCCGTGGCCTTGACGATCGCGTGGATCCGCTCGGCCATGACACGGTCGGATTCCGGCATCTCGGCGATCTTGTCGAGCAGATCCTGCTCCGCCAGAGCGGCTTTCTCCGCCTTCGAAACACGGCGCTTCTCCGCCTTCGCTTCCTTTGCCCGCTCCACCATCGCGGCGCGTTCGGCTTCCGTGAATCCGCCAGTCTTCCCGTCGCTCATGTATTCCTCCCTGTATGTGTCCACACACAACCGTCGCGCACCGATCCCGCTGCAGATCAATGATCGTACCTGCCGGGTTCCGGGCGGATCAGCTTACCTGCTGGATGCGGATCATGTTGCCCGCGGGGTCGCGGACGGCACAATCGCGGACGCCGTAGGGCTGATCGATCGGTTCCTGCATGATCTCGGCGCCACTGGCTTCAAGTCGCGCGAAGGTGCCGTCGACATCCTTGGTGGCCAGCACAATGCCGGCGTACGTGCCCTTGGCCATCATCTCGGCGATCGTTCGGCGCTCGTCATCAGTCAGGCCGGGATGGGCTTCCGGCGGATCCAGGACAATGGACGTTCCGGGCTGGTCGGCAGGGCCGACTGTGATCCAGCGCATTCCTTCGTATCCGACATCGTTGCGGACCTCGAAGCCGAGGGTGTCCCGGTAGAAGGCCAGCGCAGCCTCCGGATCGTTGTGCGGGAGGAAGCTCGCGTGAATCTTGATGTCCATGACAGCAACTCCTTGTATGACGATGTCCATGAACGTCATTCTAGGTGGGGTCGGAAGCTGGCGCTTCTCGATTCCTGATCGGTCTGGTGACCTGTTTCGCGACGCAGGATGGTATCCCTGCCGTGGCCTGAGCCGCCTCGCGCCGATACACGCTGGGCGGCGCACCGACCAGCTCGGTAAAGCGGGTACTGAACGTGCCAAGTGACGAGCAGCCGACCTCGAAGCAGACCTCGGTGACACTGAGGTCACCACGGCGCAGCAGCGCCATCGCTCGCTCAATGCGTCGCGTCATGAGGTAGGAGTACGGAGACTCACCGTAGGCGAGCCGGAACTGGCGGCTGAGATGCCCGGCCGACATGTTCACGCCACAGGCAAGCGCCTCGACATCCAGCGGCTCCGCGTACTCCCGGTCGATCCTGTCGCGAACGCGGCGCAGCCGCGCGAGGTCGCTCAGGTGCTGGGTCGCTTTGGACGTCGAGACGGGCTGGTCGACATTCATTCGCTCCTCCTGCCGCCGGTGTCATGCCCTGATTCCGCACCGCATGCTCAACCGGCGTACGTTCACTATACGACAGGTGCCGGATTGCCCTGGTCCGCGATGGCCATCACCATCCCGCTTTTCCTGTCGCCGTGTTCCGGCTAGGCTTCCCCCAGCAGCGCAATGCCCGCGCACCCCGGAAAGGACCTTTTGTGACCACGCGACCGGATGTCATCATCATCGGCGGCGGCATCAGCGGCGCCGCCACCGCCTTCGAGCTCGCCCGCCACGGTATCCCGACAACCTTGCTGGAAGCCGGCGACATCGCCAGCATGGCGTCCGGATGGACCCTGGCCGGCGTCCGCCAGTCCGGCCGCCATCCTGCCGAGCTTCCCCTCGCCGAGGCCGCCGTGAAGCGCTGGCCGGGTCTCGCCACCGAGCTCG
The DNA here is from genome assembly GCA_030430125.1 of Chloroflexia bacterium. Classification (GTDB taxonomy): domain Bacteria; phylum Chloroflexota; class Chloroflexia; order Thermomicrobiales; family UBA6265; genus JACCVC01. Next base: position 1,925 of record JAUIGA010000211.1, read on the forward strand.
GAGTAGACGATATCGAATATCGCCAGCAAGGCAACCTTCGGCTCGCGCTCATCGAATCCGACATCCCGGAAATCCGGGAGGTGGTCGCCGAGGGCGCGCGCGCCGGGATCGAGATGCACCTCCTCGACTCCAACGCGGCGATCCGCGATATCGCGCCGGCCCTGGCAACCGACCTGCCCGCGGCCTCGTGGTGCCCGACCGACGGTCACGCCAACCCGACGAAAACTGTTCGGGCATTCGTCGACGCTGCCCGTCGCGCCGGCGCGGAGATTCGCACGAATACGCCGGTGCGCGCGATTCCGTACGACGGCACGCGCGTTACCGGGGTCGAGATCGATGGGGAGACGCTGCAGGCGGCGGTCGTGATCGTCGCGGCTGGCATCTACACCCCTCGCCTGCTCGCTCCGCTCGGGATCGAGATCCCGATGGCGATCACGCTGGTGACCGCGTTGCAGACCACGCCGGTGGAGCCAACGCTTGCGCAGGTGCTTGGTCAGGTTGGCGGCGGCGTGGCATTGCGCCAGCAGGTCTCCGGCCATTTCCGCATCACCGGCATGACCGAACCGTGGTCAGGACACGACCACACCCACGACAGCGTGCAACCGCGCCTGTCCCGCATTCGCGATCTCGTCACCGACGCGGCTCGCCTGGTGCCGTCACTGCTCGACGCGCGGATCAACGAGACCTGGGGCGGGCTGATCGACCAGACGCCAGACGCGCTCCCGGTGATCGAACGGGCACCGGAATACGACAACCTGGTGTACGCCACCGGGTTCAGCGGGCACGGATTCTGCCTCGGGCCGATCACCGGCGAGATCCTGGCCGACCTTGCCGTCGAAGGGACAACATCGCACCCGATCGCGCCGTTTGCGCGGTCCCGATTTGCGGGCGAGCTCGATGTGGAATCGATCACGCTCCACGGGTAGTGTGCAGCACCAGCCCTGTGAGGCCACCGTCGGTAACCCGACCGTCGTTTCAGGCGGCCTGACGCGTGCGTACCTCGTGCAATGTCGTGGCAATCAACGCGAGCAGTGCACCTGTCGCCAAATGTCGTCCCGGGCGAGCTGGGAGCGGCAGGACGGCGTGGCGGTATTGCCGGATTTCTGACCGGACACGTCCGATCACCATCCGTGCCGGCAGGTGCCGGTCGCCGATCTCTACAACTACCGGGGACTCCATGCGGTCGTCTTGCGCGTGGCTCATTCGTCCGATGCTCCTGGACGCAGGCTTCGACTCTGCCGGGTTCTGGTCGATCGGCGGCGTTGCTGACACCACTCCATTGTGCCGGCGCGACACCCGGGATGCATGGGGGAATTCACGTACTTCGCAGGCGCTGCACTACGTACGTGATGTTCGGCCGCAACCGGGCACCTGCCTCGTATACTTGCGAGTACCATGGCAGCTCCGCCATGGCGGTACCATCAGGGAGAGTCGAACCACGTCATGACTGAACATCAAGCACATCCTGCTGTCGCCGACGCCGGCGGACTGCTTACTGGGTATAGGTGGGTTGCCTCGCTGTTCGCCCTCCTGGTGATCGCTCAGGCGTTCTTCGGAACCCGCGGGTATTTCGGGCAGCCAGACCTGGTCACCGTGCACGAAATGCTGGCGAACGCCATGTTCTTGCTCGCCATCGCCCAGGTCGTGCTCGCCTGGCTGCTCAACTCAAGATCGACCGCATCCATGCGGGATGTCGCGCTCAACGGCGTGCTTGTCGCGCTGACCGTCGCACAGATCGGGCTCGGGTACAGCACCCGTGGCGCCGACAGCTTCGCGACCACGATCAGCCTGCATATCCCGAACGGGGTGCTGCTGATGGGCGTCTCCACGATCGTCGCGGTGATGGCCTGGCAGATCGACGCACGCGCCGAGGCATCCCGATCCTAGCTGACCCGATCTTCGCCTCGGGTGATCCGGCTCGCTTCAAAATGCGTCCAGGGGGATGAGATGCAACAGTCCACGCTCGACATCATCATCGAACGCTCCAAACGCGTGTTCGCGCTGGAGACGTCGGTGTTCAGGGTCATTGCGTTCGACCCGGACGCCACCCGGCAAGCCGCGATCGTCGTCGGAGTGGTCGCCGTCGCGAGCGCCATCGGCGGCGCATCCGAAGGGTTCGGCGGCATCATTGCCGGCGTGATCAGCGCGCTGCTCGGGTGGCTCATCTTCGCCGGCCTGGCGTGGTTCTTCGGAACCAACATCTTCGGCACACCCACCACCGCCACCAATTGGGAATCGCTGCTGCGCACGCTCGGTTATGCCCAGGCGCCGAACATCCTCGGGATCGCGGGCTTCATCCCGCTGGTGGGCTGGATCGCCGCGTTCCTCGGAGCTGTCTGGACACTGGTCGCCGCCATCCTGGCGATCCGGGAGACGCTCGCCTTCAGCACCGGCCGGGCGATCATTACCGCAATCGTTGCAGCAATCGCCGCCGCACTGGTTGCCGGCATCCTCGGCGTCGCCTTCGGCATCGGGTTCCTGCTGTAGGCACATCTGGGACCGGCAGCGCAGATAATACGACACGATTCTCGCGGTTCCAGCGCACGCCGGCGCCGCGATTTCCGGTCCACGTGCCGGTCCGGTTTCCGGTTATCCCTCCCCCCGGGTCGCCACCGCATCCCTAGACTGGAGGCAGGTTGAGAACCCGCCAACCATTCCAGGAGACGGCATCATGGCACAACCCACCCAGTCACTGACCAAGCCTCATCTACCGGTCACCATCAACACTGACTCGCTCGCGGAGCGCGTGCGCGGCATGATCACCTTCCGGCGCAGCACCGTGGCCAGCGTGGCCTCCGACTACGGCGCGACCCTCGAGGCGGCCGTCGTGGTCGGTGCCGTCGGCATCGCGACCGGCATCGGCACCAGCGCGGCTGTGATGCCCACCCTCGGCGGTGTGCTTGCCGGCTGGGTCGGTCTGGCGGCGGCAATCTGGCTGATGGCGAACCGATTCCTGGGCACTCCGACATCGCGCGAAAGCTTCATGCCGCTGTTGCGCACGGTCGGCTACGCGCAGGCACCCGCGGCGCTGTCGCTTCTGGCGTTCATCTGGGGCTTCGGCCCGATGATCAGCACGCTCGGCTTCGCCTGGAGCCTCCTCGTCACCATCTTCGCGGTGCGCTATACGGCACAGTTCGGCTACGGGCGCACCTCTGTCATGGTGATCGCCGGCGGTATCGCGGTCAACGTCATCGGGTTCTTCCTCACGCTCATGACCGGCATCGACCCGCAGGTCTGGTAGCCCATTCTCCAACCACCCTCCCGAATGACGCCCGGTGCCGCCCTGGCCCGGGCGTCGCGCTGCGTGCGGGAATTCGCCTCGTCAGCGGTCGCGAAGTTGTGGCACCATGGCATCCGGTCACGTCTGGATTGGCCGCACCACGAAAGGACTCCGCCCGCATGGCAGACGCTACCGGCACCATCGATATCCGCGACGTAGACGGCGAGGAATACATCACCACCGGACGCGCCGTCGCGGATTACGCCTTTGGCAAGTCGCCCGTGGAACGCGACCTCGACAAGGCCAGGAATGCCATCCCGTATCATGTCGAAGCTCGCAATCTGGTCGCCTTTGCCGATGGCCAACCCCAGGCAACCCTGACGAACCACGCGATGACGCAGAACCTGCGCGGTACGGTCGTGCCGATGGGCGGCATTGCCGCGGTTGCCTCAATGCCATCGGGCCGGCGCCGCGGTATCGTTCGGCAGCTGTTCGAGCGCGTCCTCCCACTGCAGCGCGAGATGGGGCAGTCCATCTCGATGCTCTATCCGTTCCGGGATTCGTTTTACGAACGCATGGGGTACGCCGGATTTCCGAAGCCACGGTTCCTGACAATCAAGCCGGAGACGCTGGCCCCGCTGGTGCGGCACGACAAGCCGGGGACGTGCGAGCAGGTGTCGATGCGGGACGGGTTCGATGAGTGGCGCGCGTTTCTGGAACGCTATCAGGCCACAACCCATGGCTTCGCGCTCAAGCACATCACCAACGCACGCCAGTGGCGGGACGACAACGAATCATGGGTTGCATTCGCGCGCGACGGCAACGAGATCGTCGGCGCGATGACCTTCAAGATCACCGACTACGTCGACAAGCTGATTGCCACCACCTTCTACACGACCTCCAGCACCGGTCGGTACCAACTGCTTGATCTGGTGGGCCGGCACACCGACCAGGTGA
>JAUIGA010000212.1 GCA_030430125.1 Chloroflexia bacterium
TCGGGCGTATGGTCGGAGTCGCTTGCAGACATATGGATCCCCTCCGAGCGATGGTCGTGCGCTCCTGCGCTGCGCGCCACGACAAGTCCACCGATGCTATGAGTTGACTGTGCTTCTGTCAACCATTCTATCACCAGTGGGGCGATGTGGTGCTGATGCGCTCCGCACGCGGGCATCGCGCGTTGCATGCCGACCAGGGTCCAAGCGCACTGGGGCGTCGCTGCGAGACGCCAAAAGTTCGTCATCTCGTCCGGACTGCCTGCGTCTACGAATCCATCGCCTTCACCAGCCGTTTCGGCGCGATCATCCGGTAGCTCTCCACGATCAGGTCCTCGATCTCGTCCCAGTCCGGCAGCGCCGTATCGTCCAGCCAGCAGCCGATCCAGCCCTTGCCGCCCAGGTACGGCGGTCGGAAGTAGCGGTCCGGGAACGCGCCGGCGAGCGCTTCCTGCTGACCCGGGGCGCCCTTTACCCACACGTTTGGCCGGTCCTGCTTGTCACGGTGCGTCATCGCGTAGTGTTTGCTGTTCACCTTGAATACCGGCGCGCCGAAGGTGGCCGCCTCTTTCGTTTCCGGGAGCTCCAGGCAGATTTCTCGCAGCTCGTCGAGGATGTGCGGTTCGATTCGCACCTCGGGGTGCCCTGGCATGCGTCTGTGTCCTTTCCCGTCTCGTGTCCTGCCGCCCGCGTGGCTCGCTCGCCCATCAGGCTCTACTACCACGATCGCATCGGGCGGTGCTCGGTGCGCCATCCATGTCGATCAGGCTCGGGGCACCAGGGCGGACTGGTGCCCCGACCGTTGCAGGTGAACGATGATGTTATGTACTCAGTGCCCAATGCATGTTATGCTGAAAATACAGAAGACGCGACGGGCGGGCTGGTGCCCGACGCGTGAAACACCCCCTGGAGGACGCATGACCGCTACGCTGGTTCACCCCCAGTCTTCCGATACCGAACTCCACAACCGAGTGACCTCGGCACGCGCGACGTTGGACACCGACGTCGACGATCGTCGACTCCTGGAGATGGCCGCCGCCCGTGGCGAGGGCACGCTCACGGCATATGACTCCCTCGCCGTCACGACGGGCAAGTTCACTGGACGGTCCCCACGGGACAAGTACATCGTCGACGAGCGGTCCTCCCGCGATGCGATCTGGTGGGGCGCGGTCAATCAACGCATGCCCGAGTACCGGTTCGATGAGCTGCTGGACAGCGTGGAGGCCTACCTGAAGCGTCGCACCACCGTTGCTCAGCACCTTGCCGTCGGCGCCGACCCGGATTGGCGCTATCCGGTCGACCTCACCACCGAGCGCGCCTGGGTTGCCCTCTTTGCCCGCCACCTGTTCATCGTGCCGGGCGAAGACGGCGATCGCGGCCGCGAGCAGCCGATCCGCATCCTGCACGCGCCGGGCTACCGCGTGTGCGCCGATGTGTTCGGCAGCCGCTCCTCCACGGTGATCGCCATTCACCCCGGGCGACGTACTATCGTCATCACCGGCACCGAGTACGCCGGCGAGGTGAAGAAGTCGGTCTTCACCCTGCTCAACTACCTCCTGCCGCTGCGCGGCGTCGCGACCATGCACTGTTCGGCGAACGTCGGCGGCAACGGTTCGGCCACCATCTTCTTCGGACTTTCCGGCACCGGCAAGACCACCCTTTCCAACGACCCGGATCGTCAGCTCATCGGTGACGACGAGCACGGTTGGTCGGACGACGGCATCTTCAACATCGAGGGTGGATGCTACGCCAAGACCATCCACCTCTCGCGAGAGACCGAGCCGGGTATCCACGCCGCCACCAACCACATCGGCACCGTGCTCGAGAATGTCGCCATCGACCCAGAATCAAACATGCCGGATTTCGACGACGCCAGCTTCACCGAGAACACCCGTGCCGCCTATTCGCTCGATGTGCTTCCCAACGCCGCGCCGCGCCGTGTCGCCGGCCATCCCCGCAACATCGTGCTGCTCACCGCCGACGCAACGGGGGTGCTGCCGCCCGTGGCGCGGCTGACCCGCGACCAGGCGATCGCCATGTATCTGCTCGGCTTCACCTCCAAGGTCGCTGGCACCGAGCGCGGCCTCACCGAGCCGGAGCAGACGTTCTCGCCGTGCTTCGGCGGGCCATTCCTGCCATTGCCGCCCGAACGCTACGCCGATCTGCTCGCCGCGAAGATTGACGAACACGCTCCGGCGCTCTGGCTGGTCAACACTGGCTGGTCCGGCGGGTCGTTCACCACCGGTCATCGCATCTCCATCGCCCACACCCGCGAGTTGGTGCGCGCCATCACCGACGACGCGCTTGCTGGAGCCGAAACCACCTCTGAGCCGGCCTTCGGGCTGGATGTGCCGGCGCATGTCCCCGGCGTGCCGGACGACGTGCTGCGGCCCCGCGACGCCTGGGACGACCCTGCCGCGTACGACGCCGCGGCCACGAAGCTGCGCGAAGCCTTCCGTCGCCGCGCCGAGGAGCAGGGGATCGATCCCGACCTGCTCGGCTGGCTGACTGCCTGACACCGACAAGCCATCCGTTCTCTTCCCCACACGACCGGCCAGCAACGTCGCTGGCCGGTCGTGTGCTTGCGTGCGCGCCCATCCCGTGCGAAGGTCTGTCGGAGTGAATGGCGACGCCGGTGGACGCAGCCCTCGGTATCGCCATTGACCAGAACCAGCGAAGAACCCGTCATGCTGAGCGAGCGCTGCAGGCGCGATGTCGAAGCATCCCCGCGCGAAGCGCACGGCACCGAAGTGCCGAAACGAAGACCGCTTCGACAAGCGGGCATTGCGCACCATATTGATGCGCTTCGCGCGGAGGCCTCGCTCCGCTGCCTCGGCACGCTAACTGCGTCGGCGGCTCGCGGTGACCGGGTTGGCGCCCTTTGCTTTCACCCTATCCGGAGCCGCCGCGTGCCCATCATCGACGTCGACAATCTCGTCAAGGAGTTCCACCGCCCGAAGCGCTTCGACGGGCCGCTCGGCGGACTCCGCACCCTCGTTACCCGCCAGATGATCACCAGCCGCGCCGTCGATGGGGTCAGCTTCTCCATCGACGAGGGCGAGCTCGTCGGCTATCTCGGCTCCAACGGTGCGGGAAAATCGACCACCATCAAGATGCTCTCCGGCATCCTCGTTCCCACCAGCGGCCACGTCGCTGTCAACGGGCTGGTCCCCTGGCAGGAACGCGAGCGCAACGCCCTCCAGATCGGCGTCGTCTTCGGGCAGCGCACTCAGCTCTGGTGGGACTTGCCGCTGGCCGATTCGCTCAAGATCATCGGCAAGCTCTACCGCGTCGAGCCGGACCGCTACCGCCGCAACCTCGACCAGTTCATCGACCTGCTCGGGCTCGAGCCCTTCCTCGGCACACCGGTGCGCCAGCTCAGTCTCGGCCAGCGCATGCGGGGTGATCTCGCCGCCGCCATGCTCTACGAGCCGCGCATCCTCTATCTCGACGAGCCTACCGTCGGCCTCGACGTCGTCGCGAAGGAGCGCACCCGCCAGTTCATCGAGCAGATCAACCGCGAGACCGGCACCACCATCCTGCTCACAACCCACGACCTCGCCGATGTCGAGCGGCTGTGCAACCGCATCATCTTTATCGACAAGGGGAACGTGCTCTACGACGGCCCGGTCGACCGCCTCAAGCGTCGCTACGCCCCCTACCGGATGCTCGATGTCGCCCTCGCCGGTGATGGGGACAGCGCTGGGGCGATCCGCCTCGACCTGCCCGGCGTGGAGATCGTCGAACAGGGGGATGCCCGCCTGCGCATCCAGTTCGATCCGGAAGTGATTGCCGTCACCGACCTCATCACTGCCGTGATCGCCGAGCACGACGTCTCCGACATCGCCATCGTCGAGCCAGATCTCGAAGGCGTGGTGCGGCAGATCGTCGAGTCGGGGAACACTGCCCTCACCATGGGCGGGGATCGATCGTGACCATCCGCGCCAACCTGCCGGCATGGGTGGAGATCGCGAAGGCGAACATCCGCTGGCAATACATGTACCGCTTCAACGTGCTCGCCGGCATCGTCCTCACCGGGGTAACCATCTACCTCCTCACCATCGTCTGGAAGGCGGCCTTCGGCAGCCAGTCCGAGGTCGACGGCATCGCCTTGGAGCAGATGCTCGTCTACCTCACCATTGCCAACCTGCAGCTCTACTTCCTCCGTCCCGAGATCGCCGGCGATATCCAGGCCCGCATCCGCGAGGGGCAGATCGGCTTCGATCTCAGCCGTCCCGCGAGCTACCCGAGCCAGCTCTTCGCCAGTGCCGCAGGGGACATGATCGGCCTGCTGCCGATGGTGGTCGTTGCCATCCCGGTCGCCTTCGTCCTCGGCGAGTTGCGCCTGCCCGCGACACCGGCAGACGGCCTTGCCTATGTCGCCAGCCTGCTGCTGGCATGGGTCGTCGCCGTCGAGCTCAACATGCTGATCGGCCTGGTCAGCTTCTGGACACTGGAAATGACCGGGTTCCAGATGGTCTACACCCTTGTCGGGAACTTCGCCACCGGCGCGTTGATCCCGCTCTGGTTCATGCCGGATGCCATCCGCGCCGTCGTGCAGGTGCTGCCCTTCCAGGCGATCGCCTACGTGCCGGTCTCGATCTACGTCGGCGAACCTGCCACCGGCGCGATCGGGTCCGCGCTTGCCCTGCAGCTATTCTGGGCGGCGGCACTGGTGCTGGTGATCCGGTTCGTCTGGAGCCGCGCCTTCCGCCACACCGTCATCCAGGGGGGCTAAGCGATGCACCGCCTCGACGCCATCCTCACCCTCGCCGGCGCCTCGCTGCGCTCCGAGTTCCAATACCGCGCCAACGTCGTCACCAGCATCGTCGGCGGGCTCATCTACCAGCTCACCGGCTTCCTCGTCGTGTTCATCATTGTCGATCGCTTCACCGAGCTCGGCGGCTGGACCCTGCCGGAGATCACATTCCTCTACGGCATGCGCCTGACTTCGCACGGCATCTTCTACGCCACCATCAGCCAGATGTTCGAGTTCGACCGCGTGCTTATCAACGGCGAGTACGACCGGTTCCTCGTGCGCCCGATGTCGCCGCTGGTGCAGGTGCTCACCCGCAAGTTGCGCGTCAACTGCTTCGGTGACCTGCTCGGCGGCCTTATCCTGCTGCTCGCCGCCAGCCGGGGCGTGGATGTCGACTGGTCGCTGGCTGCGATCGGGATGCTGTTGGCGGCGGTCGTCGGTGGCGCGCTGGTCGAGGGCGCGGTACAGATCGCGCTCGGCTCGCTCTCCTTCCGGTATCTCAACACCCTGCAGATTCGGGTCGTGGCGAACGAGATCTTCAACGTCTACGGCAACTACCCATTCCGCATCTTTCCCGGGCTGCTGCAGTACCTGCTCACCTTCGCGCTGCCGGTTGCCTTCGTCGCCTACCTGCCCGCCTCGGTCATCCTCGATGAAACGAACGGGTTGCACGTCTCGACGACGCTCGCCGTCGCCGCCCCGGTGATCGGCGTCGCCCTGTTCATGCTCGCGCTGCTGTTCTGGCGCCGCATGAGCCGCCACTACCAGAGCGCCGGAAACTGAGCAGGGGACGCGAACCTCGCCAGCGCCAGGAGATCCCCGCCCTCGGTGCTTTTCGGGTATCTTGGGGCAGCTTTTGGATCAATGGGCCGTCGGGGCGCCTCCTGTCGCGGGGGCAGGCGTATGTAGCGCCCGTCCCCGTGGCGGACCGTGACCGCTCGGATTCGGCCGCTCACACAGGAAAGGACCACGAATGACCACAGACCCCAATCCCGCATTCCCGCGCATCAGTGACGAGACGAAGCGCCTCCTCGAACGCGCAAGCACCGCCACGCTCAGCTCCCAGCTCCAGAAGCGCGGCTATCGCGACCTCTTCATGCACCACGTCGCGCCGCTCCGGCCGGACTTGCGGCTCGTCGGCCAAGCGGTCACCTTGCGCTACATCCCGTCGCGGGCCGATCTGAATCCCTCCGGGAGCTATGACAACCGCACGAACCAGCAGCGCCTCGCAGTCGAGATGGTCGGGCCTGGTGACGTGCTGGTCATCGACGCGCGCGGCGACACGCGGGCAGGCACCCTCGGCAACATCCTCGCCGCCCGGATCAA
>JAUIGA010000213.1 GCA_030430125.1 Chloroflexia bacterium
GGTCGAGGCCGAGGTGTTGCGCAAGGGGACCAAAGAGGTTCCGTCCGCCGAGATTGGGGAGGCGGTCCTGCGGGAGCTGAAGGCGACCGACCAGGTGGCCTATATCCGGTTTGCGTCCGTGTACCGCGAATTCGCCGATCTGGAGGATTTGCGACGGGAGGTCGAGGGGTTGGCCACACCGGGTGACGGTCGACCCGTGGGCAGAAGCAGCGAAGGCTGAGGGGTTATGCGTTCGGCATCACCCGGACGTCGAGCGCGTTTGGTGGACATCGTGGATCGTGAGATCGATACAGCACGACCCCGGGGCTGGCGGATTGTCGCTCCCCGGGGTCGCGTTTCTGGCGAGGTTTGGACACCTAGCTCATGTGTGGCTTCAGGCGTTCGAGGATTTGCGCCTTGGGCATCGCGCCGACGATCTTGTCCACCGGCTGACCGTTCTTGTAGACAATCATTGTCGGGATGTTGAATACCCCCAGCTGCGACGCGTGCTGCTGGTTCTCGTCCACATTCACCTTGACGATCTTCACACGATCGGCCTCCTCGGATGCAATTTCCTCGAGGACAGGACCGACCATGCGACACGGGCCACACCACGGTGCCCAGAAATCGACCAGCACGGCCTTCGTGGCATCATCGACCTCGGCCTGAAATGTGGAGTCAGTAGCGTTGACTGGCGTTGACACGGATACCTCCATGGGAACGAAACGACTGTTCAATACTTCACTAATGATACCATGGTCTGCCGTGGGACGATGCCACGGATACCGTGCGTGCATGGTACGGGAATCGGGTAGGTCATGACCACACGTTCTGGAGCCAGTGCGACGCGCAACCTCGACGAGGGCAGGGTGCGCGTTGCCCTTGATACCAGCTTCCTTGGGTTGCCGCCGTCCGGTATCGGCAGCTATGTCGAAGGGCTGACCGGCGGTCTGGGCCGGCGGGGCGATGTGTCGGTGACGGCGCTGAATCCGCCTGGCTTGCTGGAGCTCCTCGGTCGGCGAGGGGGGCGGATCGCGTGGGACATCGCCGGTGTCGGCGTGGCACGGTGGCGTGATGCACGCGATGCGGATGTCCTGCATGTGCCGGCACTCAGCGCCCCGGTCGCAAGTGGGTTGCCGCTGGTGGTCACCGTGCACGATGTGATCCCGTTCGTCCTGCCGGAATACCGGGCTACGTGGGCGATGCGGCTCTACCTTGCGGCGATGCGGCACACCGTGCAGCGTGCTCGCTTGGTGCTGACGCCATCCATGTTCTCGAAGACAGAGCTGTGCCGGGTGCTCGGCATCGATCCGGGCAGGGTGCGCGTGACACCGCTGGCGGTGGACACCTCGCTCCACCCGGCGCGAGATCCGATTGCGGCGCGCGAGTTGATCACGCGGCGGTTCGGCGTGACTGGCGATTACCTGCTCCATTTGGCGGGATTCGACCGGCGAAAGAACCTGCCGTTGCTTGTGGAGGCATTCGCGCGGGCCATCCCCGATCTTCCGGCCGACACGACGCTGGTGCTCGCGGGGGCGCCGCACACCGGAAATCAGGCGGTGTTCCCGCCGATCGGGCCGGTGATCGAGTCGTTAGGGATCGCGGATCGTGTTGTGCTCACCGGGACGGTGACCCATGACGAGCGGCGCATGCTCTATCAGGCCGCGCTCGGGTATGTCACGCCATCGATGTATGAGGGGTTCGGATTGACCCCCCTGGAGGCAATGACGTGCGGTGTGCCGGTCATCGCCGCCGATCGGACGAGTCTGCCGGAGGTTGTCGGGGATGCCGGTTTGCTGGTCGAGCCTGAAGTGGATGCGCTGGCGGCCGCGATCGTGAGGATCGTGACCGATGCGCCCCTGCGCGGAGAGCTTGCCCGGCGAGGACGAGTGCGATCGGCGCAATTCTCGTGGGACCGAACCGCCGCGCTGACGGTCGATGCCTACCGGGAGGCGCTCAAGCCCTGATTTCGAGTCTGAACCCGATGAGTCGCTTCGGGATTGCCGTCGACGCAACTCATCACGCACCGAAATTGTTGGCACGGTTCGGGATTAGCCGTCATCGGAGCAAAAGCCGCCACAGGGGCGGCACTACAGGTTGACGCAGCGACGCTGATGGCACGATTCGAGACTTCCTGGGGTGATGTTGTCGCGCAGCGACCATCGGGCGGTCCACCATGTCGGAGACTGGTTCCAACCGTCGCTGGCTCTCGCCTACGCCCCACCCTCACCTTCGAGCAGGTCACATCCGGCGTAGAGGAATACCTGCATGAGCACTTCGCCGGTCGGTGAGGTGTTCGGAAGGGCGACCGTTTCGAATCCGGACTGGCCGAACGTGTCAGTCTCCGCGAAGACCTCCGGTGCGGTTGCGACCAGTAGCTCGAACACCTCCTCGGAGAGCTGATTGCCGGAGCCGATATCAGGCGCGCGGCTCGACAACAGCACGAACCCCGCGTGGCAGTTGCCGGCATCGATGTATGGCTGGAATGTCTCTTCAATCTCCTGTTCTGCATCCTCGATGGCGTCGGGATCGTTGGAGAGGATGCCCTGCAGATCCACCTGGATAATCTCCTCGACCGAATTCGGACTCATCGATCCTGGCGGAGCAGCGTTGACGAATGCCGTTGCGGTCGCTTGAACCGATGCCTGGTTGGCCTGCGCGGTTGCGAGCGAATCCGCGTTCGATTGATTCGACTGAGCCAGCGCTTCGTTCTCCGCCTCGGCGGTGGCGAGGGCATTCGCGGACGTCGTGCTGGAATCCTCCAGGGCGGCGATGGTCGCCTGCGTGTTGGCGCCGGAGGCAGCTTGCTCGGTCGCGACCGCGGCGATATTCGCCTGTTCGGTCGCCTGCTGGTCGATCTGTGCAGCCACACTGGTTGCCTCGGCCGACATGGTCGCCAGACCGGCGTTCAGCGACGCCTGGTCGGCGTTGGACGCGGCGGCCTCGGTGCTGAACGCGGCGATCGTGGCTTGCGCGACGATGGCATCCTCCGTGGCCTGGGCCTCACGGGTGGCAAGCTCGGCATCGGACATCGCGGCTTCGGTCGCCTGGGCCTGGGCAGTCTGCGTCGCGGCGATGCGCTCGGACGCCGCGCGATTCTCCTGGGCGAGGGTGGTTGCTTCCAGCATCGCGACGTCGTCCTGCAACGCGGCGCGGGTTGCGTCGCTCGAAGCCTGCTCGGCGGCGAACGACGCCTCGGCGGTGGCGAGCTCGTCGGGGGTGGCGGTTGGTGTAGGTTCGGGGGGTGGCGCGCCGACGGTGTTCGCGACGAGGAAGATCATCGCGAGGCCGAGCAGGAGGTCGGCGAACAGCCACCCCCCGAGCACGATCATGTCACGACGATTGCGTTTCCGGCGTCGGAAGGGATTCATGCAGGTCTCCTGAGTGCGGATCCGGGAGAGCGGGAGAACCTAGCGGGTCCAGCGTCGGGGTGCGCGCTGCTCGTCGAGCGGCGGACGTTCGGGGTCAGCGGAGCGAAGTGCCGTGGCGAAGGCGTGCTGCAGGGTTTCCACGGTTGGAACCTGCTGCGCGGCCCGGTTCAGCGAGGTCGTGAGCTGCTCCAGGCGCTGCGCGAGTCGGGCGATATCCTCGCGGGCCTCGCGATTGCGCTGGGCGGTGGTCATCCCCGCTGCGCCGAGCTCCCGGGTCGCCGAGGTGATCTCCTGGGCGACTCCAGCCTGCTGCTCGAGGATCTGATGGAGCGCGCGAGATTGCGTCGCGATGCGGTTGGCAAGGTCGTTGAAGCCGTCTCGAATCTCGGTGATGTCTGCCGCGAGGGATCCAACAGCCTCCGCGATGCGCTCGTTCTGGCGGGTGGTGGCAGCGAGCGCACTGGCGACATCGTGGGTGGTGGACACGTCACGCGCCAGGGCCGTCGACAGGCCATCACTCGTGTCGGAGAGGCGCTGGGCAAGCTCCCCGATACCCCGCAGGGCCTGGTTGGCGGCGTCGGCAATCCGACCGGCGTTGTCCGCGCCAGTCACCGCGGCGTCGGCGGAATCGGAAATGGCGGCGGCGGCTTCGGCGAGGCGGTGGGTCACTGCCTGGTCACTCTGAATCGCCGATGAGGTGAGCTGCTCGAGGTTCTGGAGGGTTGACAGGAGCGTCTCCTGATGCCTGCCGGTCGTGGCAACATCCTGCCCCAACCGCTCGACAGATGTATCGAGCGAGCGGGAGAGCTGTCGCAGCTCCGCCAGTGTTCGGTTCGACTGTTCGGCGCCGGCGCGCATGCCGCGGGCAAAGAGCGCGAAATCTTCGAGCTCCTCCCGCCGCTGGTCGCCGAGCTGGACGATGCGCCGACGCTCGTCGTCGATGAGTCCGAGGATCTCGCGACTGTTGGTGTTGAAGCGATCCGTGAGCGCGGCGACGTTGCGGGCTAGCTGCGACGGTTGCGCGGCGCGGTCGCGGGCCAGCATCACGCCGGCTTCGGCGAGGGTGTTGTCGAACGACGCGTGGAAATCCGCCGCGACATCGGCGATGGTGTCTTCCTGGTCCTCCCGGCGACCGTGGGCATAAAGCGTTAGCAGGATGATGATCAGGATGACCCCCGCATCGATGAGGGCGACGGTGGAGAACCGGGGTGTGAATATGCCCGATTGCTCGCCGAACCCTTGTTGCCACAGTAGCAGGAACGGCGTGCCGGACTCGTCCGGATTCTCCTGCAGGTAGCGATCGTAGGCGCTTGCTGCCTCCGCGATGGCATACCAGGTCAGGAAGACCGGAACGAGCACGAGGGCATTCCGGATCTTGTCGGCGAATTCGATCAGTTGCACGCGCTGCCTGCCGACCTTGCGGACGGCGTACTGATACGACAGGCGTTGCAGGTTGAAGGCCTGCGGCAGGTCGACTGCGTTCCAGCGCGATCGATCCGATGGCGTACTGACCGCGCTGGACAAATCCCGCAGGCGGACCGATGCGCGCGCGTCGATCTCGGCGAGCTCGGTGGCGAGGTCGTTGATCTCCTGGGCGAGCTCCGCGTGTTCCCGGGCAAGCCGAGTGACCTGCGTATCGCTCGTGTCCGGTTGGTCGCCGTTCAGCGCAGGAATCGATTCGCGGGGGTGCGTGCTGGCTGGGATGTCCGGTTCGACACTGGTCGACCGGGTGAAGCGTGATTGGAATGGCACGGGCAGAGCCCTTTCTGCATCGAGCGGACCACGTCTCCCTCCCCGGACTGGTGACATCGCCCACAGTGTATGTACACTGTACCACCTATTATGCAGGTGTGAAGGCTGGAGCGTGTCACCGGGCAGCCGGGTGATGATCGCCGCCAGAGGAGCGCGCATGCTTGACATTACATCATTCTCCAACGCGCTGATGACCGGCAAGGTTTCCTTGCTGGCGTCCCTCGGTGCTCGGCCGTTTGTCGATGCAGATGGATCGATCGTCAGTTTTCGGGGCGACGACGCGGTGGTGTTCCCCGTGGCGGTGGATACCAACCGACCACAGCTCGCGGTCCGCGTGCCACTCGATCTCGGCGCCGGCCGCGCGTGGCCCGAGCGGTATGCGGACCTGGCAAGTATTGGTGGCTCGATCAACGCCCATCTGCCGCAACACCTGTCGATTCTCGATGTCGAAGGTGTCCCGGGTGTCGAGGTGACGCTGATCCACGACTGGGTACCCGGCGAAACAATGACGACCCGGGTCGTCCGGTCGCGGGAACGGCTCGCCCGGGATCGGTTGACGGACCTCCTGTGGCCATTGGCCGATGTTGCCGAGGCGCTCCGCGTGAGTCATGTGATGCACGGCGATATCGCTCCGGGCAATCTCGTGGTTCGGCCTGACGGCAGCATGGTGCTGCTGGATCTGGACCGCATGGGGTTTGGGGACGTCGATGCGCGGCGTCGTGCGGGGTATCGCCTGCCTCGTGCCGGAGGCTCGCCGGCCGCGGAGGACGCCTTCGCGATGCTGGTCCTGATGACGACCTGCGGCGTGCTCGCGGATGCACATGTTCCGGTGGACCATGAGCGTGCGTCGCCGGCCTCCCACCCGACGTTGCTGTTCAGCTCCTGGGATTTGATGGACCCGCAACGATCGCGTTTGGTGCGCGAGGTCGAGTCGCAGCTGTCGGTCGTCACCCGAGAGCTGCTCGAC
>JAUIGA010000214.1 GCA_030430125.1 Chloroflexia bacterium
GTGCCGGCGGCCACCGGCGTGAAAGCCTGCCCATCCAGCGACAACTCGAGCTCGTAGTCGCGCATCTGGCTGCCGACGCCTGCCTCGGTCCCGGCCGGGAAGATGACGAACCCCGCCACCGACACCGGCGCGTCGCCGACCAGATCCACGGTCAACTCGACCGGCAGCGAAAGTGCGCCGGTGTACCAGCCGCTGCCGATGGTGGTCATGCCGTCGTACAGCGGCGCCTCGCCCGCGGCGACACTCTCATCGAGCGCGACCGGCATCGCCCCAAGGCCGTTCCAGGCAACATTGAGCCCGCCGAGCATCGAGTCCGGAAGCGGCCACCATGGCTCGGCGGCCACCGGCACCGCGGCCCGGTCCGGTGTGACCAGCGTCATCGCCGTCGCCACGCCGTCCTCCCCGCTCGCGCGGATGGCGACATACACCGGCTCATCGGCGCGGGCATCCGGCGCGATGAGGACCGACACCGGCACGATTTCCGTCTCGCCGGGCGCGACGATGACGCTCTCGCGCTCGAACTCCACCGACCACGGCAGGTTGCCGGTGAGGGCATCCAGTGTCACCGACTGATCCGTGTCGCCCGCGTTCTCGATCGCCAGCTCGCCGTCGAGGCGCTGCCCCTGCGCCCAATAGGCGGCCACCGGCATGTCGTCGAGGTCGAGCGACAGCGGCAGCTCACTCTCGCCGGGCGCGGGCGTCGCCGGTTGCGGCTGCTCACCGAATGTCGAGATAGCCAGCTCGTACGGTCCGATGCCGCTGACCTTGACCAGGATGCCGGTATCTGGCGGCAGCGACACCGTCGCCTCGCCGGGATCGACACCCGGCACCAGCGGCAGCGGGGAGGGTGGCAGGCCCGGTCCGGCAGGCGTCAACACCTCGACGAGCATCTCCGGCGTGTACGTGAGGGAGAGCTCCGTTGCGTCCAGCGGCGGCAGGAGGTACCAGTCGACATCCCCGCCCCGCTTCGAAGGATCGCCCTCGCCCGTCACCCGCAGCGACGCCGGCATCGGCCGCGCCATCGCGGGATCGTCGTTCGGCTCGAGGTCGTCCGGCACCAGGAAGGGGTCGAGCGGTGTCAGCGTGATCGTGTAGGTGCCTTCGCTCGGCGTCGACGGTCCGAGCCAGATCGTGTAGTCGCCAGGCTCCAGCCAGCCCTCCCAGGCCAGCGTGCCGCCAGGCTCGACGGGCGCCAGGGCCGCGAGCTCCGTCGCCTGCCAGCCGAGCGTCATGGTGATCGCGCCGTCCGCGGGCACGACGACCTCGGCGCGGAGATACGTGGGCCCCTGCAGCGAGAAGCGGTAGGCATCGGCATCCCGCGCGGTGGGCAGCCGGCCGGTACGCTCCTCCAGCAGCCGCAACGGCTGGGAGCGATCGACCGTGTCGTTCGGCTCGCGCTCGTGATGCGGGTCGGGCGGCCCCAGCGGCGTCATCATCAACGTGTAGTCCCCGCCGGACCCGGCAACGCGCACGACATGGTCGCCCGGCACCAGATAGGCGTCGATCAGCGCGACACCACCCTCGACCGCCGCGCCCTCCATCACCGTGAACCCGGCGCTGTCCAGCAGCTCGACCTCGCTGACCCCCGGACCGGCAACGTCGAACCGCCACAGTTCCGGCTCGCCCCCGATCGTGACCCGGAAGTGGTCGCCGTCCCCTGTCCCCAGCCGCCCCGCGCCGGTGAACCCCTCCCCATCCGGCGCGAGCGGCGAAGCGGTGACCGGACCCTCATTCGGTTCGCTCTCGAACCCGGAGACAGCCTCGCCAGTGACCTCGACCCGAAGCACGTAGGGCGTATCGGGCACCGGTGTTCCGCTGACGGCGACAAGGTACTCGCCCGCCGGCAGCACGAGGTCGTGCAGCGCGACGCCACTCGCGCCGGTCTCGCATTTCAGCTCGTTTCCGGCTGCATCGAGCAGGCAGAGCTCGCGCTCGGCCTCGCCCTGCCACAGCAATCGGATGTCGATGAAGCGACCGGCGCGCGCGGCGTCGACAGTCAGCCAGTACAGGTCGAGATCGGACCGATCAGCCGGGCCGCGCGTCGCCAGCCGACCGGAAACCACGCCGGTATCCCCGTCAAAGCCCAGCGGCGTGGCGGCGTCCGCGGTGTCGTTCGGCTCGGCCTCGTCGCCCGTGGCGAGCTCGCCCTCCTCCGTCGCCGAGAGCACCCACGGCGTGCCGTCTCCGATCGTTCCGGTGACGGAGAGCGCATAGGTACCGGGTGGCAATCCGACATCGGGCACCTCGACGACACCGTCGGCCCCCACCTGCACGCTGAGCAGCGTCACGCCCGCCTCATCAGTCAAGGTGAGGGTCGGCGTCCAGGACACCGCCCCCTGCAGCCGAAGCGTCCAACGCGTGTTGGCAGCCGTCGCGTCGAGCATCCACATCACGGTGCCGTCGGCGGTAGATGCGTACTCGAACGCGCCGGATACCTCGCCGCTCGGGTCGCCGGATTCGGGGATCGTCGCGCCGGCATCGATGGTGAGACGATAGGGGCCGGGTCCACTGCTGGCGACGGCAATGTAGTAGATGCCTGGCGCCCAGAGCAGGTCGTCGTACGAGACCGGCTCGCCGGCGTTGCCCATGCTCGACACCAGCTTCGTCGCCGAGAGCAGCGTGCCGGCGTCGTCGAGCTCCGCCGTGTAGACCTCAAGCAGCACGACCTGGCCGGAGATGGCGGTAACGGCGATGCTCCAGCGCTGGAGCGTTTCGGACGCGACGACCTCCCACCGGTAGAGGTCCTGCCCGGTTCTCGAGTCTGGCGCATCGACACAGGACGCGCCGCTGCCGAGGTTGATCGCGTCGGCTGCCTCGTCGTTGGGTTCGATGGGCACGATACACCCCGGCTCTGGCGTGGCGGGTTGCCCCGACGCCATGCCGGCCCACATCGACCCGAGCACAAGGATGCCGAGCAGCGCCACGATCAAGGGGCGGTACCGCGGTGCTCCGGTCACGTTGTGCACGTGCCCTCCCGCGTTGAGCAGAACACCGAACAGGGAACCCGAACAGCGCCAACGAGGAGGCAGCGGACCTCTCGACTTGACAGAATCCTTGCCATCATAGCGAGCGGCTGGTCGACCGTCAATCCGAGGATTCCGGCCGGTCAGCGACGATCGCGAACCACGGAGATTCCTGGCGCGATGGTTCACTGTCCGGGAAGCCCCCGGCTCACTTTCCAACGGCTTTTGAGCGGCCCTACTCGTGCACTACCAGGCTGGTATAGCCACCATCGATCGCGAGCACGGCACCGGTGATGAACCGCGACTCGTCCGACGCAAGGAACACAACTGCGTGAGCTACATCCTCGGGTTGCCCGATGTCGCCGATGGGGTGCAACTCGCGATAGCTTTGCAGGAGCGATTCACGCTCGTCCTCCGGCGCCTTTTCCAGCTCTCTGTGCAGCATGGGCGTGTCGATCGTGCCGGGGCAGATGGCATTGACGCGCACCTTGGCAGCGGCGTGGTCTGCGGCCAGTGCTCGTGTCAGCCCGATCACACCGTGCTTCGACGTCACATAGGCCAGACGGTTGGGATGACCGAGCAGCCCCTGCACCGATGCCGTGTTAATGACACTCCCACCCCCGGAAAGCATCTGTGGGATGGTGGCTCGCGCGAAGAGATACATCGCCTTCAGATTCACGTCGAGGACCCGCTGCCAGGTCGCCATGTCAGTCGTCAGCGCCGTGCCCTCCGGCATGACCCCTGCGTTGTTGAACAGAACCTCGACCCCGCCAAGCACATCCACGACCGAAGCCACACACTGGTCTACCTCGCCAGCGTCAGATACGTCCGCGGCCAGTGGCAGGCAGGTACCACCGAGTCCGATGATCTGTCGTGCTGTCTCTTGGCATGCCGCCTCATCCAGATCGACGATTGCCACATGGCTGCCTTGCCGCGCGAACTCGATAGCCGTCGCCCGCCCAATTCCGTGACCACCTCCGGTGATGATGGCGCGCTTTCCGGCCAGGCGCACCGCTCCCGATGAAATTGATGTCTGAGGAGCGACCATCTATTTCGTCCCTACCTTGGTCCAGACAACCTTGCCGTCATTGACAGTCCTCTCGGCCAGGCCTTGATCCACCATACGATTCAGATGCGCGAGCATGGCAAACTGTGCGTCGTCAGGAAAGGCAAATGGCCCAAGTCGTTCGTTGGCTCTAGCGACCGCGGTCTCAAGCTCGACGAATCCAGTAGCGCCCACCACCAGGTCGCGAGCAAGCTCATCGGCGAGGGTGACAAATTTCCGGCTCGCGTCCAGGAACTCCCGAACCTGGTCACCACGCATCACCGGATAGTGACAGGTCAGGAGCAGATCAGGAGAGAGCGACTCCAGCGTCTGGATGGTATAGCGGTAGTCGCTGACCGAAAGGTAGGGAGGCGGCGCGCTCCAACCTCCGGCGGTATCGACCTGCGATCTCCCGAAAATCGCGTCCCCTATGATGGCGTAGCGCTCCTCTGGGTTGTACAGGCAGATATGGCCCGGCGTATGCCCCGGCACGTGCACCACGGTGAGCCAGTCGTCCTCGGAGCGCCGCAATCGCTCTCCCCCGTGTATCAGGATGTCCATGGGAGCAGGCGGCCCCATCCAGCTCGCCAACATGTCGAAGACCGATTGATCGTACCGGATTCCGTAGCCGGCAAATCCGTCATAACGCTCTGCCATGATCACCGCTGGATCGCTGGCCCACCTAGCATCGTTGTGATGACAGAGAAACATGGCGTTGCGGAACAGGTCGCGGGCGGCATGGTTGCCGCCAATATGGTCGGCGTCCGCATGCGTGATCACCACCAGGCGCACATCATCTTCAGATCGCCCAAGCGATCGGATCGCCGGCAGGTAGATCTCCTCCGGCGTGTTCGGCAATCCCGTATCAACGACCGTGAGATGGTCGCCGGCGATGATGTATCCCGCCATCGGTTTCGCGCCGATCGCGTAGTCCAGTCGATGGACTCCGGGTGCGACCTCCATCTGTTGTCCTCCTTGCTGAATACAGGTGTTGCGCGATTGTCCGCAAGCGTCTAGAGCGCGCTGCACGTTACCGTCGCATCTGGTCGCTCCAAGAGCTCGGGCCGCAGCTCGGTGCCAAGCCCGGCTCCCGCCGGAGGCCGAATCGTCCCGTTCTCGATCGCGGGCAAGGCCGTGACGAGCTCCCGGTACCACCCGGTGTAGAATGCACGCACCGTCTCCTGGATCAGCGCGTTGGTCGCGTTGATGGACAGATGCGTGCTGGCCGTGAGAACCACGGGGCCCGTGCAGTCGTGCGGCGCCACCGGCAGGTGGTAGGCCTCGGCCATGGCGGCGATCTTCTTGGCCTCGGTCAAGCCGCCTACCCAGCTCAGGTCCAGCATGATGATCCGGGCCGCCTGCTTCTCCAGCACCTCCCGAAACGACGAGCGCCCAGCAAGCGTCTCGCTCGCCACCGTGGGCACATCAGTGGACGCCGCGAAGGCGGCAAGGGCATCGATGTTGTCCGCCTTGATCGGATCCTCGAACCACGTGGGGTTGAACGGGCGCAGGGCCGTGGCAATCCGCATCGCCGCAGGCAGGTTCCACAGCGAGTGCATCTCCACCATGATGTCCATCTGGTTGCCAACGGCATCGCGAATGCGGTGAAACGGCTCCAGTGCCATCTCAAGTTCGGCATCGGAGATATAGGTACCGCCTGTCGCTTCCGCAAAGGCATCGAACGGCCAGATCTTCATGCCGGTGATGCCCTGAGCCAGCAGGTCTTCCGCAAGCTCGTCGGCACGATGCAGGAATGCGTCGAGATCCTCGTAGGGTCCTTCCGGTTCGTCAACCTGGATGTTCCAGTTGGCGACGGCCTGCCCGTTGTTGCGGACATAGCGATACCCGGCGCAGGTGTTGTAGATGCGGATCGATTCTCGCGAGGCGCCGCCAAGCAGCTGATAGACGGGAAGTCCCGCGTGCTTGCCGAAGATATCCCACAGCGCGATATCGACCGCGGAGTTGCCGCGGGTCTCCACGCCGGAGCTTCGATAGCCGAGATAGCCATAAAGCGACCGCGCA
>JAUIGA010000215.1 GCA_030430125.1 Chloroflexia bacterium
GCCAATCCAGCAACTGCCCTGGGTGGCGGCGGCGGCGGTGATCGGCTTCATCGGCAACGAGGCCGTTGCCCTCTTCCAGATCCATACTGGCAACAAGATCGGCTCGGCATCGCTGGTCGCCGATGGGCTGCACGCCCGCATCGACGGTCTCACGTCCCTGGTGGTGCTGGTGGCCGTGGCCGGGTCAGCGCTCGGCTTCCCCATCGTCGATCCCGTCGTCGGCATCCTCATTGGCATTGCCATCCTCTTCATCGCGCGGGATGCCACGACGCGCGTCTGGCACCGGCTGATGGATGCCGTCGATCCGCAGGTGGTGGATCAGATCGAACAGTATGCCAGCGAGGTCGCTGGCGTCGACGAGGTCGACACCGTCAGGGTCCGCTGGGTCGGGCACCAGCTCTACAGCGAGATCGGACTCATCCTCGCCGGGGAGCCGACCGTCGCGGAGAGTCAGCGTACCGTGGCCGCTGTCAAGAAACTGCTCTACGACAACGTTCGCCATCTCGAGCAGGTGACGGTGGAGATCGAGTCGATTCGCAGTTCGGACGAGATCGCCCAGCGTCGCCTGCGGGCGAAGGCCGCCAGCATCCTGCCGCCCCGCTATCAGGACCCAAACACGAAGGTCAGCGCCGCGCCGATGGGGGCTGCCGCGCTGCAGTATGACGAACACGGCGACGTCGCCTGGGACGAGATGTGGACCGGGTTCTGCGAGCTGGCTCTCGCCGGAGGCGCGCCGCACCGCGGCACCCTGCTGGAGCCGATCCACGAAGATGCCATCGCCGCCGACCCGGAACGCTACGAGTGGGTGCTGAAGGAACTGGAACGGGGGATCTCACAGGTAACGAAACTGCCTGCGGTTCGCAGCCCGGTGCCGGGCTGGATCGGGCTGGAGTGCTCGAACGATGAAATGGCGTTGTGGCTGCTCCGGGCGATCGTGGTCGAGAACGTGACCGTGCGGCGGGAAGACAACGTGCTCTGGTTCCCCGCTGGCCCGGATTTCCGCCTGGAGCGCGAGATCAAGAACGTGGTCACCGTCGTTGCCAAGACCACGCACTACTGGCAGGAACACATCGCCGGACAGAAACCGGACGACCAGTAGCGGCCACCGGCGCATCGTCGCCATCCCAATGCCCACATCCAGGGCACCGAAGACGCCCTGGATCTCACGCGGAGTTTGGTTTTGCTGATCGTTGTATCGCGCTCATTCGCCGGGGGGGCAGCACGATCGGTCTCGCAGCACCCCCGCCCGGGCCGCTGCCAGCGCGGTCTCCACCGCGCGATCCGTGACCGCGTCGTCGATCGGCTCCGGCAGCACGAGCATGCGGAAGAAGATCGGCGCCGCCATCGTCTTGATCACTTCGGACGGAATGGTCCCGGGCGGGAGCTCGCCGCGGGCGATTGCGCGCTGGATGACCGGCGCCACCTGCGCGAACCGCAGCCGGTAGAAGTCCCGGCGGCCCTGCTCGACTTCGGGCGCGCACGCCTCGCCGCAGACCATCGTCGACAGGATCGCCTTGCCGATCGGGCTGTGCATCCAGCGCACGAGTCCCCGTGCCAGCTCCCGCAGATCAACATCGATGGAACCCGTGTCGGGAGCCGGCACTTCCGTGCGAACGTGCTCCGACACGGCGTCGACCACCAGTGCATCGCGATCCGGCCAGCGCCGGTAGATCGTGGTTTTGTGAACCCCGGCGCGCCCTGCCACGCTTTCCACCGTCAGCGCCGCGTATCCCACGTCGGCCAGCTCCGCGAGCGTCGCCGCCAGTACGGCATCGCGCACCTTCTTCCCGCGTCCGATGGTTGGTCGTCGCTCGGTTGGATCGCCAGGGCATGTCATATCGCAACTCCTTGTTGCATTATACGCCGACCCTGGGTATGCTGTCAGTATCGCAACTGGAAGTTGCGTTATCTCGTCATCACGTGCAGTCGGGAGAGAAACGATGCACCTCCGCGACCTTGAATCTGTCACATCCGGATTGCCGGGCCAGGCGACCGCTGGTGCGTTCGACGCTGGCCCGAGAATCGATCGACTCGCCATCTCGCGCCACCTTGCCGGCGCGGTGGAGGGCGAAGGCCGCCAATCCCTGATGATCTTCTACCACGATCGCGAGCGCCTGGATCGCGGTCCGGGCGAATGGGTCGGGCTCGACCTGATTACCGGTACAGTCGACGGCAGGGCCGGCACCTTCGCCGTGCGCCAGCGCGGCCGGTTCACCGGTGACGAGGGGGAGCGCTGGTCCGGCACCGCCGAGGTCGTGCCCGGCTCGGGAACCGGCGATCTGGAAGGGCTGTCCGGCGAGGGCAAGGTCACCATCCTTCGCCAGGAGCCGAGCGCCGAGTACAGCATCCGCTTCACCATCGAATGACACCGCACCCGCCGGGGTCGGCGGGCAGCATGGACATCGCGCCAGGTAATCCGCGCGGACGGCGTGGATGACGGCTCCAACGGAAGGAGGACACGGCAACGCGGGAACTCGAACACCTTGAATGGACGCGGCACCTCGTTGGACGGCGAGGTGCCGCGTTTGTGCTCACGCTATCCCGCCTGGGCGCTGGCGAGGGCCGATCCCGCTTCCGTGCGTCGCTGTTCGAGCCAGGCATCGAACGTCGTCGGCGCGATCCTCGCGTCAGGGCCAGGCAGCAGCACCTCGCCCGCCATTTCGACGGTAAACGGCATTCCACCCCAGCTTGGGATCAGCCGGATCGACTCGCCCTGGGCCGCCAGTGTGCGGCGGGCCATGTCGATCAAATCCTGGGGTTCGGGGCCAGCAAGGTCTGGCGCGCGACCCTGGGCGGGGCCGACCGCGACCTCGGCGAGCACCTGGGCGACGTCCGCCGCCGCGACCGGCTGCACCAGCAGGGGTGGCAGCGTGGCGGTGTCACCCTGCCGGGTCCAGCTGGCAACCATTCCGGCGAATTCGTGAAACTGGGTGGCACGCTGGATGGTCGACGGAACTGGACCGTTCTCGACGAGCTCTTCCTGGCGCCGCTTGCCGGCATAGTGGCCGTTTCCCTCGACCAGGTCCACGCCGACGATGGAGAGCACGACATGGTGCCCGACACCCGCTCGCTGCTCGGCCTCCAGGAGGTTCCCGGTCGCGGAATCGAAGAATGCTCGCGCCGCGGCGGGGTCGATCTCCAGGGTGTTCGTGACGTCGATGACGGCGTCGACGCCATCAAGCGCCTCGTCGAGCCCGTCCCCGGTCAGGAGATCCACGCCGTGGGACCGTGAGATCACGACCGCGTCGTGTCCCGTCCGCTCCAGCGCCTCGACCGTGTACCGGCCCACCAGACCCGTGCCCCCTGCAACTGCAACTCGCATGGTTCACACTCCTTGTTCGCGACAGCGGAGACCGATCCCCGCCACCGCCCATGCTGGCACCGGAATGTGAACAGATTGTGTCCAGAGAAATACGAGACTGTGGAGCGGGCTTCACCGCCACCCCGCCAGCAATCTGTAGGCTTGGACCGAGGTGTCCGGGTACATTCCCCACAGGCCCAGCAATTTCCCGCTGAATGCGACAGGGTCCGCCTCGAATTCCTCTTCGAACGGTATTGGCAATTGACGAAATCCTCCTGACCCACGACCGGGAGGGCATGGAACGCGCCGACGGTGTCTCTCATGTGGGTGGAACGCGCGTTCGAGCCCTCCGCTACGGCTGGGCGCGACCGAGATCGCTCGACGGCCAGGCACACGAAAACGGGGGCAGGCGCGATGCCCACCCCCATACGACGGCCGGAAATGCAGCGCGGCCACGGTATCGACTATCTGTCGGGCCGGTTGCGCCCGGCAATCGGGCGTTGCCACCAGCATGAATGGCGTGTCGTGGAGACGCGCTACCTGCCCCCGCGAGGTCGGGGCCAGCGCCGCAGCCGTCGTCGGCGACGCCGCTGCTCGACCGACGCGTCCGGATCCCGGATCGTGCGGCCCAGCGCCGAGCTGATGCGGTCGCCGACGCCCTGATCGGCCGTCATGATCTCGGCATAGTCCTCCGCCGATTCGATCGGCCCGATATCGTGACCGGCCTCCTCGCCGAGCTCGGCCCGATGCTTCATCACCCACAGGTAGATATCCGCCTCGGTCAACCGCGGGAATGCATCCAGCACCCCGCGGTCGCGCACCACGCGGACGATCGGCATGTAGATGTAGGCGTACCAGTCCCGCACCGCCTCGTGGACCGTCGCCTGGCGGTGCCAGATCGCCGACAGCCACGCGCGATGCCCCTCGATGTGACCCCACATGACATCGTAACGCCCGAGTGCGGTCGGCCGGATATCGTGGTCGGGCTCGAGGATGTCCATGTCGGTTCGCCGCAGGAATTCCGCGTACTCCGCCTGCAACAGCAGCTCCTGCGGGGACATGCTGGAGTCCAGCGGCACGCGCACGTGACCTTCGATCACTTCCGCGTCGATGAACTCCACGCCGCGCTCGCGGGCCACGGAAACCCGGTGGTTGCCATCCTTGACGAAGTAGATGTCGCCAACCTTGTAGAGCTGGATCGGTGGCAGCCGGATATCTTCGTAGAAGGCACGATCGATACGGGTCCAGCGTCCCAGGGTTGATTTCTTCCGGGGCAGGAAGGTTCGGTCGAAGTCGCGGAAGCGATCCATGCTGCCCACGATCTGGTTGACGGGCACGGTCTGCATCCCGCGGTAGCTCTCAGCCTCAGGGCTCAGGCGGCGACGGATTTCGTGGAACGGGATGAGATCGTTGGTGCGCCTGCTGACCGCCGACATGAGATCGTGGACGAACGCCTTCTGCCGCGCTTTCTCGAAGTCCTGGCGGACCCTGTCTTCCATCATCGCTGGTGTTCCACCTCCGGGGCGGTCCGATCGCGCGGTGTGGTGTCGCCGGTGGACGATGCCGTCGTGCCCAGGGCCTCGAATTCAAGCTCCAGGCGCTGGTAGGGAAAGACGTTGATCACATCGGTGTCGATGAAGCGGCAGGTATTCGGCTTCGACCGGTCATAGAGGTGGATATGCCCGTGCACCTGATATGGCGGCCGGAACCACCGCAGGAACCGCCGCATCGCGACGAATCCCCGGTGCGCGAAATCCTCGCGGTCGTTGACATATCGGGGTGGTGCGTGCGTCACCAGGATATCGAGTGCGCGTCCGTGCCGCAGCCTGTTCCACAGCAGCCTCGGCGCCATCCGGAGAATCAGCAGCTGCATCTGCCACTCGGTGTACTGCACCGGTTCGGTGTCGGAGTATCGGATGGAGCCGGGCAACCCCGCCATGATCAACCCGCTCGCCGGATCCCGCACGACCTTGCCGCCGAGGTCGATCGCCCCTTCCGGATGCCGTGGCGTGCCGCGCTCTCCTGCCCGGGTGAGCTCCTCGGCGTGGTTCCCCAGCACGTAATAGACCGGTCGCATCAGCGCGTCGGAGAGAAACTCGAGGTAGGTTGCGGGAAGGTCGCCGCACCCCACCACAAGGTCGACATCACCCATGCGGTCCTTGATGGACGGACTGTAGATACGCTGGTCCACCTCGTCGGAGACAGCGAGGATGTGCAGTTTCATGCGGCCGGATCCCACAGGTGCTGGCGTGACCACGCGGCGACGTCGAAGATCGCCGCCATCGCCCTCAAGGATACCGCGTGTGCGTGCCGTCTCGGCGAGCTGCGCTGTCACCACGCGACCAGGATGCTCCCTACCACCATCACGTCGCAGCGGCCGATCCTGCGGCGACTCTGGCGCCGGGAATGTCATGCATGATCCTTGAGACCGGCGCGCCATTCCTCAACGTCACTCCGAGCTTGTCGACCCCTCCCCGGCTGCCACGCCCCTCCAATGGAGGGGAGAACCCTCCCCGCCGGGACGGGGAGTGGAACCGTCCCCGCGCGAAGCGCACGGCGGCTTTGCCGCCGCATCAGCGCTGTGCCGGGACTCGAATATTGACTTCCATCGCGTTTTCTTGCGGCTTCGCCGGGGGACTCCTCGACACGACTGCGGCGCATGCGCGCCTGGCCGGCTCGGAGTGACGTTGAGTGGTTGCGCG
>JAUIGA010000216.1 GCA_030430125.1 Chloroflexia bacterium
GTTCAGCGGGGTGCAGACCGTCGACCTGGTGCCGGGGGTGGAGGCGCAGTTCCGCCGTGGCAGCCGCGAGGTGCTGATCGTGGCACGCGGCGGGAAGGTGATCGTGCGGGCGTGACCCCGGATGGCCTCAATTACGGCACATGCGTGCGGATGAAGTCGTGGGAGCGCCAGATGCGGTCCATAAAGGCGACCCGCTCGTTCGGCCCAAGCAGGCGCGGCTGCGTGAAGTCCTCGGTATGGACGGCGTGCATGCGCATCCCGACGATGCGGTCGCCGTGGAAGGTGAGGTCGACGATGTGCGCCTGCGCGGTGTCGACGGTGAACATCTGGTCGTAGATGAAGTTGCCAATGCCGAAGAACAGGGGTGTGTCGTTGTACCACTCCATGCCCTGCGTGACGTGCGGGTGACTGGTGATCACCGTCGTCGCGCCGGCGTCGACGCATCGGCGGGAGAGTTCGATCGCCCAGGACGACAGCATCCAGTGATACTGCTCGCCCATGTGGAAGAACGGGATGACGATGTCGTATTGTCCCGCCAGCGCCGAGATGTCGGCCATGATCTGGTCCTCTACCAGGGGGTTCGTGCCTGGTTTCGAGGCGGTGGCCCCCGATTCGTCGGTGACCATCCAGCTCCCCGGAAAGTCGACGTTGGCGGTGACACCGTCGATGCCGATCAGCGCAATCGACTTGCCGGCGACCTCGCCGACGTAGGGCGCTC
Source organism: Chloroflexia bacterium (assembly GCA_030430125.1). Taxonomy (GTDB): domain Bacteria; phylum Chloroflexota; class Chloroflexia; order Thermomicrobiales; family UBA6265; genus JACCVC01. The sequence continues at coordinate 719 of JAUIGA010000216.1, forward strand.
GCGCCTGGTCGAGATCCTGTCCCGCGCCGAAGTAGGGCATTCCCGCCGCCTGAAGATTGGCGGTGGTGTCGTTGAAGCCGTCGAACCCCCAGCCGCTGCCGTTGTAGACCGAGTGGTTGTTGGCGAGCGAGACGGCGTCGAATCCGGACAGATGCAGCCCCTCGATGGCGTCCGTCGGCATGACGAAGTCGAGGGCGTTAGCGGCCGTGTCCTCCGGGAACGGAATGGTGTCGGAGATCACACATTCGAAGTTCCCGAACGAGAAGTCGAACTGCTGCATGAGCGGCGCGACCCGGCGCCACGGAAAAATGAAGTCGCCGTAACCGCGCATGTGCAGGTTGACGTTGCGACCGGGAATCATGTCGCCGGCGATGCCGACGTGGAAGACCGGTGAGTCTTCGGTCGCGATTGCCAGAAACGGATCGACGCCGTCCATGCGCAGCGCCGTGACGCGGCTGTCGAGCATCGTGACCGGTGCGACGGCGACAGCGCCACGGTTGGTGTCGAGCGCGGCGACGAGCGCTTCGTAGTCCGCCACGGTCTCCTCGGCCGTCATGCCGGCCGCATCGACGCCGTCGATGCCAATTCGGCGGATCGGCAGGGGAAGGGGACAGTCGACCTCTGCCCAGTCGGTGGCGGAGCCGTCGAGGATCGCGGTGACGGCATCGGTGGTGACATCCCAGAGCGGCAGGCGTGGCGATACGACCAACGCGCGCGCCTCCGGTGTGGATTCCTGCGCCGCGATGACGCCGGGCAGACCGGCGAAGCCCGCGCCGAGGGCGATCGCACCTGCGCCGCGAATCAGGTCGCGCCGGCTGGCGCGGGATTCGAGCACCGTGTTGCGCTCGTCGGTCTGGCGTGGTGCGCTGGTAGTGGTCATGCGGGTGTCTTCCATTCTCGCTTCGTTCCGGTCACGGGTCAATCAGGGCCATTGGGGATACTGCTGAAAATAGGTGAGGATGCCGTCGGCGTAGGCATCGACGAGGCGGCGCTGGTTGTCCGTCACGGCGATGAAGGCGGCATCGTCGTCGTTGCTTATGAACACCGGCTCAACGACGATCCCCGGCATCGCGCTCGGCACGAGGGTAAAGTCGGCGTTCTGGATTCCCGGACCGGTCATGATCAGGTGTCGCTCGGCACCGAGATTGTGCAGGGTGGCGTCGAGCTCATCGTCAGAGATAACCCCACGCGGGTTCGTGTTGAAGCCAAGTTCGTCGTAGGCAGTGCCGATTGCGCGGTAGACAAATGTCGCGAGATCGGCGTTGCGGTCGCCGAACTCCCGGAACGGCGCGCGGGTATACAGCACCTCGTATCCCCGGGCGCTGGTGTCGTCGAAGCCGTTGAGGTGCAGGGAGATCAGGAGATCGGCGCCAGCGTCGTTGCAAATGTTGATGCGGGCTTGCAGCTCGTCACGGTCGCCGGCTTGCTGCGAATCCTGCAGGGTTTGCCCGTCGCCGTTGACGTCCTCGTTGAAGAGATTGACCGCGAGCCCGCTCGGGCGGGTCAAGACGACGCCGATGCCTTCGCTTTCGAGCCGCTCCTTCAACATCCAGGCCATGCCAAGGGTGATTTCCTTTTCGAGTATGGCAGGTGCGCGGGAGTTGGCCTCCCGGGTGAATCCCGTATCCCAGCCACCGTGCCCGGCGTCGATGCAGACGACGTGCTCGGCGTCCTGAATCGACTGAGTCGGAGCCGCGGCGACACCGCTGTCATCGGGGCGAGGCGTCGGTGTCTGGATCATTTCCGGGGTCGGGGTGGGGCCGGTGTTGCCGTCGCCGTCGAGCAACCGGGGCAGCAGCGCGATCGCGGCCATCGCTACGAAGAGCAGCGCCCCCAGCACGACGATGCGGGTGCCGCCTCGGCCGCCGGAACGGCCCGGCAGGTCCGGCAGGCCGCCCGATGGCGGTTCGTCACCACTACCACCGCCAGAACCCTGCGACTGCGCGGTGGGCGACGGCGACTCGCCCGACATGAGGCGATCGATACGCGTCGTTGAGGAAGGTGCACCCTCGTCGCGTTCAGGCTCACCGGCAGATGGACCGGGTCGCCGCGGGACGAACGACGATTCCTCTGGTGCATCTTGCTGCGGGGGTTCGTCCCCGCGAGATGGCGTGTTGTCCCGGGAGCGACGCGCTCGCTCGCGCTCGCTACTCCATTTGGAGTCGCGTCGCGGCACCCAGCGATCAGACATGCGACTGTACCTTGATCATTCGCGCCCGTTCCTGGTTCACGCGGTCAAGTGGATCGAGCGGAACAATCGGACGCCTGACATGATGATACGCGAATGTGGACAGGAGTTCGGTGGCGAGTCCGCCCGTGTCGACCTCGACGATGCGAGCGGCAAGAGGCTCGAATGCGGCTCGCAGGTGCACCCCGGACTTGATGGCAAGCCAGTGGGCCGCCGTCGGGTCGATATGGTGCGCAGCGACGATCGCCGGGTCCAGCGTTTGCTGGCGAAGACTGGAGACGATCACCGTGACCCCGTTCCGGCGGATCGCGGCGGTTCGGCCATAGCGACTGACACCGCCGCGGCCGATCGGGCCCGAGTTCCGCACCACTCCCTCGCCGAGCGCGAGAACTTCCCATGGCCCCGGCACCGGCGTGCCGGAGGATGCGCTCAGCCGGCCGCCGATGGCTGTGTCGATCCACGCGCCCTGCCCCGCCTCGCAAGCAGCATCTACGGCATCCGGGTCGGTGATCGTGGCAACGACACCGGGCAGCCAGTGCTCCGCCAGCGCCCGAGCGAGAATGTCGGTGTTGTCCCCTGGGGCGCCGGCGCCCGGGTTGTCGCTGACATCGGCGAAGACCGTGGGTTTTCCCGAGGTCTGCAGGAGCGGAGCCGGAACCTCGCTGAGTGGCGTTGCCGTGGACCGGATCGACCGCAGCATCTGCCACGCGCCTTCGGCGAATCGCGATGCGATCGACTCGGCATGGTCCCGATCGCCATCGGTCGTCACCGTAATGGTGACACCAGCGTGGGGGACGTCGTGGTAGGGAAACCCGGGCAGCAGGTTGGTCTGCAGGACACCCGGCAGCATGCCGAGCGCGCTGGCCTGGCGCATCAGGTGGGCCATGGGGGTCGGGCCGTTGGTGCGTTGCGCGGTGAGCGGCATCAGGAGCGGCAACCGTCTGACTGCGGTCTTCGGCTGAACGGAGCCGCGGACGAGATTGCGGCAGATCGTGAGAGCCGCTGCGCCAGTCGCGTGGGTGTCGACGTGCGGGTAGGTGCGGTAGCTCACCAGCATGGTCGCACTTTCGAGCAACTGGTCCGACGGGGTGCCGTGGGAGTCGAGCACGACCACGATCGGCGTCCCGGCCCCGACGATGTCTCGCGCGGCCGCCACGAGCGCGCCGTCCGGATCGTGCTCCTCGGTCGTGGCCATGGCGCCGTGCAGTGCGAGGATCACGCCATCGATGCCCGGGTTCCGGATTGCCGCCGTACGAAGACGCGTGAGCAGGCGGTGGCTGAGCAGCTCCCAGGTCTCATGCTCCACCGGACCGGCGGGCATGGCGGACGCGAACAGCGTCGGGACAAGCGTAACGTCCTCGGGAGCTGCGTCGACGATACCGCCCAACACGCCATCGTTGCCTGTTGCGCTGTCCAGCAGGCTGCCACCCGACAGCAGGGCACGACGAGCAAAGTCCTCCAGGTTGGTTGGCGTCCCGGAGAACGCATGCGTTTCGTGGCTGATGCCACCGATGGCGATGGAAATCGGCGCGATTCGTGCAAATGTCATGGATTGGGGATCACATCGGTACAGCGTACGGCGAAATCGGCCCGGAGTTGCAGGTCACACTGCGTTGAGGTCAAAGGTAGAGGGTTCCCGGCATCGTGTCCAAACACTGGGGTATTGACGTGCGCCTGTCCCGCTGGCGACACTCTGCGAGATGGACGCGGGTGTTCGCGTGGGTCACCCGCGGGCCGGGCAGGCTCGTCAGCACCCGGCGGCACGGACGACACCGGGAGGATTTGCGTGAGACTGCAGGCTGGACAGAAGGTCGTCATGATCGGCGACAGTATCACCGACTCCGGACGCCGGGATGCCGATCCGCCGTACGGCACAGGATACATGACGCTGGTGCGCAGTTTCGTGACGGCGCTGCATCCTCAGCTCGGTCTGACCTGGGTGAACAAGGGAATCGGCGGGGACACGGTGCGGCATCTCGCGGATCGCTGGCAGCAGGATGTCCTCGACGAGCAGCCCGACGTGCTGACCGTGATGATCGGCATCAACGACGTCTGGCGGCGCTTCGGGGATCGCCCGTTGGAGGCGGTGCCGGCGGACGAGTACCAGTCGACGCTGGTGACCTTGCTGCGCGCGGTTCGGGACAGCGGTGACGCCGACCTGTATGTCGCCTCTCCCTATATGATTGAGGGCAACACCGGCGATCCGATGCGGGCCGCGATGGACATCTATGGTGGCCTGGCGCGCGAGGTCGCGACGGAGGTGGAGGCGACATTCATCGATATCCAGGCCGCATTTGACCGGGTGCTGGCGCACAGCGAGGCGTGCGACTGGGCGGATGACCGGATCCACCCGAATCAGCCGGGACACGCGGTAATCGCGCTGGAGTACCTCCGCGCGTTCGGGATTGACATTTCGTAGGTACAGGCGAGGAGCGGCACCGTCGATGACTCCCAGCAGCATGTCCGACTGGCAGGGACGGGACGATTTCCATGGCCAGGCACGTCCGGGCAAACGAGAAGTCGATCTCTACGTACGAACGTACAACACGCTGCTGGAGTCCTCCGGTGCCGTGTCGATCTCGTCGCTGGAGCCGGCTCACCTGACCTCGGCGTCGTCGCTGCACGCCGGTGCCGAGGAGCGCGCCCCGGACATGAGCGCGTTTCTCTATTCGGCCAACCGAATCCCATCATGCATCGCTCGCACGCGGCACATCATCCTCGGGCAATCGCATCGGGCGTTCGCCCGTGGCGGATACGACGACATCGATCGCTGGCAGGCGACCAGTGCGCCGGCCCGCCGGCGCCGGTGGTACTGGAACGGCACCGACACGCTTGGCGCGTATATCTCGTCGGCGTCGGACCTCGACGATCTCATCCCGACCATCGTTGCGTATGAAATCGAATGGAACAAGCTGCACGACCGGTTGGCGGAGGACCCCGAGGTGCGAGAGCAGTTGCTTGCGCCTGACGGTCCGGCCATCGATGCCGGGGAATCCGCGCTGCGAGAGGCGCTGCATCTCTCCGAGGCGGATTTTGGACGG
>JAUIGA010000217.1 GCA_030430125.1 Chloroflexia bacterium
CCACCAGCGGAGACTGGCGACGCAGCCGGGATTCGACGATCAGCGACGACTCCGGCAACGCCCGCGCCCGCCGCACACCGCGTTGAAGCATCCGTCGATAGGCGGTCAACGCGCCTCGATAGCTGACGTGCCCGACCACCGCGCCACCATCCACCACCTGGGCGACCGCGACCTCCTCGTCCGCCATCCGTTCGAGCGCGGTGTCCAGTGCCATGGATGCAGGTACCTGGAACGTCGCGCCTTCAGGAACGGTCGCGCCGGCACCTGGTCGCTCCATGGCCTCGCGCACCGACAACGCCGAGAGCAGTGGGAAGCTCATGCGCACCCGATGCATTGGCGACGATGCCCGGTTGGGGAGCTGCGCGCGGTAGATCGTCTCGTCGCCAACCAGCGCGGACGACAATGCGACCGCCACCATCGCCGGCGCCAGCAGCGAGAGATTCCCGGTCATCTCCGCCACCATCAGCATCACGGCGAATGGCGCGTGGGCGATGCCGCCGAACAGCGCCATCATGCCGACGATCACGAACGGCGCGGGTGATTCCGGCATGTGCGGCAGCACTCCATCGCCAAGCCGCCAAAAAGCCGCTCCCAGCATCCCGCCGATCACCATGCCCGGACCGAAGATACCGCCAGAGCCACCCGATCCGATCGAGAGTGACGTCGCCAGGATCTTGGCGAACGGCAGCGCCAGCACCAGCCAGATCGGCAGCGTGCGCAGCTCCTCGGTCATCGCGACCTGCACCCAGCCATACCCCGTGTGTATCGACCCGATGACCCAGATGCCCATCATGCCAACGAGGAAGCCGCCGATCGCCGGTTTCACCGATCTCGGGATGCGGAACCGGTGGAACACGCCGGCGGTGCCGTAGAACGTGCGCGCATACAAGATGCCGACCAGCCCGGCGAGCACACCGAGCAGGGCATACCAGGGGAGGCTCATCGGATCGTCGAAGGACAGGCCGGAGTAATCGCCAAAGATCGGCGAGAACCCTTCGAAATAGCCATAGACGCTGAATCCGACGATCGAGGCAATCAATGCCGGGATCAGCACCTGCACCTCGAGATCGTGGAGATAGAGAATCTCCGCGGCCATCAGCGCGCCGCCCAGCGGTGCCCGGAAGATCGCGCCGATGCCCGCGCCCATCCCCGCCGACACCGCGATGCGTCGATCCTCGACGCTGAGCCTGAGCCACCGGGCGAGGAGGGAGCCGAACCCGGACGAAATTTGGGCAGCGGGTCCCTCGCGGCCGCCGGATCCGCCAGAGCCGATCGTGATTGCCGAGGCGATCAGCTTCACCGGCAGCACTTGCGGTCGCAGGATCGAACGCTTGTGGTGGATCGCGTCGATCGCGGCGTCGGTTCCGTGTCCCTCGGCCTCCGGTGCGAACCGGAAGACGATGAGACCGGAGATCAACCCGCCGAGCCCGACGACGAGCGGCAGCAGCCACGGTCGTTCCGGATCGACCCTGGTGGGATCGCCCTCACCCACCGGCGCGGGAGGATGGTAGCCGACCAGCTCGCCCAGGAAGATGTCGGTCGCGAACACGATCGCATGGTGGAACAGCACCGCGCCGAGACCGGCGACGACACCGATCAGTGTCCCCAGCACCAGCCATTTGAGGAGGTACCGGGTGCTTCGCAGGTTCGCATGACGCAACCAGGGGACATGTCTCCGGAGCTCCGACCCACGGTCGGGTCCGCTTCCGCCAATCATGTCTGTCGTTGCGCCACTGTCGTTCATGCTGCCTCACATTGATGGCGAACGCCCAATGGGCACACCGACCGGTGACGACCGCGCGGCTGGGCTGCGCGGAACTCCCGGTGCGGACCTGCCGCCAGGATCCCTGTCCCTGTGTTCGTGAGGATGAAGGTAGGTCCCGGCGCCGCGCCGGATGCGTCCGTGGCCGGCACGACCAAGGTCACCCCTAGTGTACGGGGATTCCGGTGGTTGCCGGCAACCGGGCACGGAGCGCGAACAGACAAAGACGAGGATGGACCTGGCGGTCCATCCTCGTCTTCCTTCCCCTTCCCAGCCAACCACCACCTCACGGGTGGCTGTGGGCCCTCCTGGTGTGATCGAGATTTGGTAGCGTTGCGTCTACCCCGATACCTTACCCTGTGTCCGGGTGGTCCGCAAGTCGCCCAAGCGTATACGTACGATCATTGCAACCACTATACCGCATTGATCGCAAATGTCCAGCCCCCCTGACGGGATTTCTCCGAATCACTTCGACACAACAACGGCGGCGAACGCCTCGTCGAGGATGCCGATCGCGGTATCAACATCGTTCCGCGTGACGATCAAGGGCGGGCAGATACGGATCGTGTTCCCGTACAACCCGCCTCGTCCGATAATCAGGCCGCGTCGCTTCGCCTCCTCCTGGACCCGCAGCACCACATCCGCGGCCGGTTCCTTCGTCGCCCGATCATGGACCAGCTCGACGCCGATCATCAGCCCCAGGCCGCGCACATCGCCGATCGCCGGCCACTTCAGGGCCAGCTCGCGCAGGCGCTCCTGCAGGTACCCGCCGACGTCGCGCGCGTTCTCGCGCAGGTTGTGCGTGGCAATGTAGTTGAGGTTGGCCAGGGCGGCGGTGGTGGCGATCGGGTTCCCGCCGAAGGTCGAAAGACTCAACGACCGGATCGAGCTGGCGAGCTCGTCGGTCGCGATCACGCCGCCGATGGGGATGCCGTTGCCCAGCCCCTTGGCGAACACGACCACGTCCGGCTGGATCCCATAGGCCTGGAACCCGAAGTCCGCGACGCCGGTGCGCCCCCACGCGGTCTGCACTTCGTCGGCGATGAACGGGATGCCGTATCGTCGAAGGATCTCTCCCACCCGCACGAAGTACTCGGGCGGTGGGGTCACGAAACCGCCCACGCCCTGGATCGGCTCGGCGATGAATGCCGCCGGGTTACCGCTCGTCGTCGTCCGGATCACCGCCTCGACATCGCTGGCGCAGAAGAGGTCGCAGGACGGATACTCCTTGCCCCACGGACAGCGATAGCAATAGGGGTTCCCGACGTAATGCGTCTGCAGCGGCGAGAGCGTCGAGCTGCGCCAGGGTGTCTGCCCGCTGGCGTTGATCGTGGCGAAGGATCGCCCGTGGTACGAATGCCGCAGCGCGATCAGCTCGTTGCTGTTGCGGTTCAGGGTGGTGATGAGGAAGGCCGCCTCGTTCGCTTCCGTCCCGCTGTTGGTGAAGAAGACCTTGTTCAATCGCTCCGGTGTCATGGCGCGGATGCGCTCGGCCAGCTCGATCTGGGAGCGAATCAGGAACAGCGTGCTGCTGTGCGCGATCCGATCGAGTTGGGCCTTGATGGGCTCGTTGATCTCGGGGATGGCATGCCCGCTGGAAACCGTGGCGATGCCGCCGAAGAAATCGAGATACTCGCGCCCCTCGCCATCCCGAACCATCTGCCCCTCGCCCGACCGCAATTCGATCGGATCGTCGTAGAACAGCGCGACCGAGGGGAACAGGCTCTCCCGGTGCCTGGTGAGCAAATCGCCGGCATCGGGCGGCTGGGAACCGGGTTCGGAATCAACAGGCATGCCGCCCCTCCTTGCTGTGTGCAGACCGTGCAGTCGTGCTGGCAGCATACCGCACACCCCCGGGATTCGCGGTAGGCTTGCCGGGATGAATGACGATGCAGCAGCCCGGCCATCCGCCGGTGCCACGGGAGCGAGAAGCCAGGAATGAAGGTCGCATACGTGTTCAGCACCTCCGGGCACACCGCCAGCTACAAGCTCGGCAAGATGATCCTGCCGCAACTGGAGGAAGACCGCCACGGCGTCGAGGTGGTCGGGATGATGTTCTTCGATGACAACACGTTCGTGCTCCGTCAGGGAGATCCGCTCGGCGAACGGTTGTCGAAGGTTGCCGCCGAGCAGGGCATCCTGCTGATGATGTGCGATCAATGCGCGCTCGAACGCGGGCTCGCCACCGGCGAGGTCGGCAACTGCGAGGTGAGCGGCACCGTCGACAATGTCGCCGTTGGGTGCTTCCCGGATCTCTACACCGCGCTGGCAGGCAACCCGCCAGACCACGTCATCACGTTGTAGCGGCCATGAGCTCGACCGATCTGCTGGTCTTAGGCATGTGCGCGCTGATGATCGTGGCGGGTATCACGATGATTCGCCTGTCGCGCCGCCAGCGGGGCATGGGCGCCATCGGGATCGTCATTGGTGTGATCGGGTTGCTGGCCTACCTGTCCGCGGAAGAAGGCGCTCCGCCGCCGGTCGGCACGCCATCTGTCGCCGAAACCTCCACACCGGAACCGGCCGGCACGCCATGACCACCGGAATCAGGGAACATCCATGTCAGATACGCTAGGCATCATCGTCATCGTCGTGGGGCTGCTCGTTTCGGTCCTCGGCTTCTTTCTGCTGTCGCGGACTCCTCGTCAAGTCCTGGGATTCCTGGTGATCGTGGTCGGATTCAGTGTTGCCGGCACGGGGTTGCTCACTATCGAGGACACCGTCGTCGAGGAGCGCCCGCCGGCAACCCAGGAGGCGACGCCGCCCGCCGAGGCAACGCCCAGCACCTGATTCCGACTCGCGACAACACGCCTGCAGGGGACGTCCTTGCCGGCACATCTGCCACGCAGAGCTTGCCGTAGCGGAGGACTTGACCGCGCTGCCAATTCGATAGCGGCCTTCGTCGGCGCGGTCAATGTTCTCCCATATTCAGACCACCCTTGCCAACGTCGCGGGACATATCGGACGCGCGGTCAATGGCCTCTTCCGCACAGGATGGTTGCATACGAAGGACGGCATTGGATGCGCGGAATGTCGGATGGGGCGGCATAGGGTAGCGCATCCAAGCCGTCCGCTACGGGCGGTGGTATTGCAAGCCTGTCCTCGCCTACGACGCAACCCATGCCCCGTCGAGCATGACCCGGACCGGTCGCGTCGCCATCACCTCGTCCGGGTCAACCCCATCGACGAACACATCGTGGTCCAAAATCACGAGATCCGCCCGAAACCCGGGCGCAAGACGTCCAAGCTCGTGCTCCCGCCCCATCGCGAAGGCCGCACCGGTCGTGTAAAGCGCCAGCGCTTCCTCCGGGGTCAGCGCCTGATCGCCACCGAGCACCCGCCCGGTGACCGTCCGTCGCGCCAGCGCGGTCGCCATGCCGACCCAGGGGTTGAAGTCGGCCACGGTCGAATCCGACGAACCCGCCAGCGGTACCCCCGCATCGAGGTAGGTCCGAAACGGCATGATCCGGTCGGCCCGCCGCTCGCCGAGCGATTGCACGAAGCTCTCGCCGAGCGACCGGATGAACGGGGTGCTGATAACCGCCGGGATGCGATACCGCGCCATGCGGTCGAGGGTGTCCGGTGTCGGCAGGTAGGCGTGGTGCACGCGATGACGCAGCTCCGGGTTCGGGTTGGCCTCCTGCGCGTCGGCGAACGCCTTGACAGACACCTGCTGCGCGGCGTCCCCACAGGTGTGGATATCCATCGGCCATCCCCGATCATGCACCCACCGGATGCGCTGAGGCAGCTCATCTTCCGGGATCGCCCAGACCCCGAGGTTCTCCGGCTCGTCCGCGTACGGTTCCAGGAGGCGGGCGGTCCGATCCCCGACGCCACCATCGGGCAACAGCTTCACGCCGGCGAGTCGCACGAGAGGGTGGTCGACGGCCCACTGTTCGCGCATCCCGCCGATACGTGACTCCAGCTCCGGTTCTTCGGCCGCCGGCACGAACCCCCAGGCCGCCATCAGCAGGTCGCTCCGCACCGAAAGCGCATCGGCCTCCGCGGCGTGCCGGTAGGCGTCGATCTGATGCGGACGCAATCCCGGGTCGACAATGCTTGTGATCCCGACGGCGTTGTAGGCGCGACAGGCTCGCCCCAGTGCCGCCACCAGGTCATCGGACG
>JAUIGA010000218.1 GCA_030430125.1 Chloroflexia bacterium
GTCGCCACCTGACCCCGCCAGCGCATACACCGTCTGGCCGACGAGCATCGGGAACACAACGCGATCGACGATGTTGGACGATCCGGGATCGAACGCCCACGCCACATACGGATGCTCCGCGAAGGTTCCCCGCCAGATCAGCGGAACCGTCGTTTCTCCCTCGACGCCACCCGCCAGTATCCTGGCATCCTCCGGCAGGATGTAGATCGGCGTTTCGCCGTAGCGCACCCCATCGAGGGCGACGTCGCGCAGGATGGGGTCGTCCGAGGCGATCTCCGCGAGAACCGGATTGGGTGACACGCCGCCAATCTGCCACGCGCTGTCCACGCCAGGCGGCTGCACGAACAACAGCGGGGCATCGGGCACATCGGTCGGTGCCGGGGCGCTCGCGTCGTAGACCACCAAATCGACATTCGTCGCGATCGCGCTGAGACCGGGGGTGGAGGACGGGTAGACCTCCACCGTCGCGCCGGGCAGCACCTCCAGCGCCCGCTGGAGCGGCCCCGGCACATCGCTGACCAGCACGATCGACAACCCGGCCAGTCCACTGCTGCCGGTCATCACGACCGCGCGATCGTCAGCCGGCATCGCATCCCCAGCGACGAGCTCCAGGGTGACGCGATCGTATCCGGATGGCGCGCGCACCTCGAATCGACCGGTCGCACCCTCGGCGAGCGTCACTGTGCCGGAGGCGACATCCTGCCCGCCAGCTCGGGCGACCCAGGGAATCGTCTCCGTGCCGGGTCGATCATGCAGCACGTCGGCCTCGATGAACGTGCCGCCGCCAGCAAGCGGAGACGTTGTTGTCGAGACAATCGCCACATTGCCGGGGGCACCGTCCGCCACCCGCGTCACCGACCCGCCGCCGGAAAGTTCCAGACCGCCGTCGGTGATGACCGTCAATCGTCGATCCAGATCTGGCAGCTCCGACGCATCGATCAGCCGGGAGATCTCGGCGCCGTCCGGGGTGCCGCCCGGCAATACGAGCCCACGCAGCCAGTCACGCAGCTCCCCGACCTGGCGGCTGTCCGCGGCGCTGCGCACGACTGGCTCGCTTGCCGCCAGGATCACCGTGAGCCCGTCGCCCTGCTGCCAGTCGCCCGCCAGGGCATCGGCCTCACGAAGCGCGGCCTCCCAGCGCGTGCCGGTGCCGGCACTGCCGGCAGCCATGCTCGTCGATGCATCGAGAACGATCAGGTGCTGGATCGCACCGGTGCGCTGGCCACCGAACGCATCGAGCCCCGGTATCGCCGGACGCATGAAGGCCAGCACAAGGAGCAGCGCGATGAGGAGCTGGAGCAGGAAGAGCAGGGTGAGGGGAGGACGTCGCCAACGTGGCGATTCACGGGTTTCGCTCGGCACCCGGGGCCAAAACGCGAGCAATGGAAAAGGGATCACCTCGGGCAGGCGGTGGCGCATGTGCAGCAGCACGATCGCGAGCATCGCCACGCTCGCCGCCGCTCCGGCCGGAAAGAGCCAGCTCATGACACGATCACCCCCGCCCGTTCGAGCCGGAGCAACACGTCCGGGTCCATCCGCATGCCGGATGCTACCCGGATGAGTGGCACCGAACGGCGCGTCGCGGTCGTGGCGAGATCCGCCAGCCAGGCATCGCGCCCCCGCACATAGCGCCCGACCGTATCCGGATGCAGGTTGATGCGCTGGCGCGACCTGGTTTCCGGATCTTCGATCTCCAGCACCTCGTGGGCCTCGGCAAGGCGCGACGGATCGGACTCCATCGGGTCCTCGACATGGATCACCACAACCCGCCAGCGCCTGTTGGCCAACCGCGCGAGCATGCCATCGAGCGCATCGGAATCGATACCGATCAGGTCACTGATGACCACGAGGAATCCCGGTCGGGGACGCGCATGGGCGTAGCTCTCGATCGTGTCGGTGATCGTCGCGGTTCCGGCAGCCTCCATGCCGGCAAGAAACGACGCCGCGGGCACCACCATGCCACGCCCCTGCACCGGGCCGAAACCCAGGTTCGCCGTCTCCCGGTCGAGGGCGGCGATTGTGAGCCGGTCGGCTCTCGCCAGCGCGATCCACGCCAGCAACGCGCCGGTCCGCTGCGCCAGGTGCAGTTTGGACTCGTCCGTCTCGGGACCTTTCCACCCCATCGATGCGCTCGTGTCGACCAGGAGGTGCACGTCAAGCTCAGTGGTGATCTCACTCTCCCGCACATACAGCGTCTCGAAGCGAGCGTAGGCGTTCCAGTCGATGCGACGCATATCGTCACCGGGCGTGTACGGCGCGAAGTCGCTGAACTCCGGCGCGGTGCCTCGCCGGCGGGAGCGATGCTCGCCCACCAGTCCATCGACCGGCCGCAGCCCGTGGTTCAGCGAAAACCGCCGCAGCCGGCCGATGGTCGCCTCGTCGGGAATCAGTCCCTGCGCCGCGCCGGGATCGGTGCGCACGCGGGTCTCTGCCTGGCCGCGTGGCTGCCGCAGCCGGGCAGGGGAGAGGGAGCGAATCCTGGCGCGGACGCTCATGGCGCACCTCCCTCGCGGAAGTAGTCCTCGACGATGGTCCGCCACTCCTCCGGCACGCTGTTGGGATCGGGTCCCGACGATCCGCTGACACCCTGGGTCGAATCGCCCGAAGCCGCACCGACGCCACCACCCGACCCGACACTGGAAGCCCCGATGTCGGATCCGGATCGCACACGCTCGCCGCTGGTTCCTGGGAGCTGGATCGAAGAGGAACCGCCAGTGATGGCCGTTTGACCACTGGCTCCGTCCTGCTGTCCGCCAGTGGGCGGGTCTCCCGCTTCACCTTGGCCGGCATCCGGCGTCTCATCGTCGGCCTCGGTTTCGCCACCACCTCCGGCTCCGCCCTCCGACTCGGGATTCTCAGCGTCCGCCTCGCCGCTGCCCGCTCCGGAGCCCTGGGATGAGGTGCCGTCGTCGCTCCCACCGCTCGTTGAGCCGCTGCCCTGTTCGGTGGAACCGGTCTCCGCCCCCTGCTCGCGGGACGATTGCCCGGAACCGCCAACCGGATCGCCTTCGCTCTCGCTGCCAGCGGCCCCATTTTCGGCAGAACCAGGCTGGCCGTCCTGCTGGCCCGGCTCTCCACCTTCCGCGCCCTGGCCGCCCTCTTCGCCGCTGGTGACGCCGCCGCTCGCCTGCATGCCCGATCCGGGATCGCCACCCGACGCCGATGGCGCGTCGGCGCCTTGCGCACCCGGTTGCGACTGTCCGGGTGGCTGGGACGCCTGGTCCCCGGTGGCCCCGGATTGGCCGCCGCCCTGCTCGCCGCCCTGCATCTCCGTCAGCTCGCCGCCGGACGCCTGCTGCGAGATCACCGATTCGCCCGTTCGCTCGATCTCATCACCCAGGTCGTCGAGCGCGCCGGTGTCCTCCCCCGATCGCACGTCGTCCGACGCGGCCCTGGCCGACGATGCAAGCTCGGGGTTGTCCTCTGACACCCGGTTGGCCGCCTCGTCGAGCTCATCGGCAAGTGATTCACGGTCGGCCTGCGGCAGGTTCATGACCTCATCCGACGCCGCATCGAGACGCTCGTTCGCACCGGGATAATCCTCGCCGGCGATCGCCTCGGCGACCGGGTTGGTTACGGGATTGCTGTCGAGCGCGCCAGCAATCGCCTCCAGGTCCTGTCGCGCCTGGTTCGACGCTCGCGAGAGATCCTCGACCTCCTGCAGGGTGGCGGGGTCCGGCAGGTCAGGCGGCGGGGCCTGCTGCTCGACGGCCGCCAGGCGTTCCGACACCGGCACGAATGCCGGCACCCCGAGCTGCGATACCGCCGGAATGTCGCCCTCCGGGCGCTGCGCCACCAGCAACAACAGCATGGCAATCGCGACAATGAACCCGATGAAGATCTCGCGAACCGGTACCCAGTGGATCGGGCGCAACTGCGATCGCGCCCGGTCGAGCGCGTTGGCGGCATCGGCGAGCTGGATCGGGTGCAGCGACCCACTGCGATGCGCGCCGTACCGGAGACTCGCCACGGCGGTCGAGAGCCGCGACCGCAGATCGAAGGCGCGCTCAAGCAAAGCGGCGATGGCGGCGTAGCGAGGCCGGTGGAACATCCGCAGCACCACCCCGGCGACAATTCCGACGACCACGAGGGTCACCAATGCCTGAATCGAGGGGGACGACGCGGCACCGGCGAGCGCGAGCAACATCCAGATTATTCCGACAACACCGCCGATCCACGCGCCACGCAGGATCAGCGCGGCTGTCCACGCCAGTCCGAACCGGAACTTGAGGTCATCGAGCGTGTCGAGGAACCAGTCACCGGCCGAGCCTTCCGGCACGTCGGTCATGGCAGGCTCTGTCGAGCGGGGTGGGGGAGGGGGCGGCAGCTCATTTCCCACCCACCACGGCGCCCACACCGCGAGCCACAGCGCGTGGGTTGGCTGCAGCTTGCGCCACATCGCCGGCAGGACCGGTCGGCGCAACGCCGGTCGATGCGGCCATGGGCTGACGCGGTGGCTTCGCCAGATCGCGCGGGGAGAGATCATCGTGCTGCCTCCTCCCGCACCAGATCCGCCAGACCGGGCCACCGGATGCGACCCGGGGACCGGTTCCAGTTCCAGACCACGAGCCAGCCGACCAGCACGACAATGGTTGCGCCAAGGGTCAGCACCAGCCGCAGGAAGCGCGCATCGAGATCGTCCACCAGTTGCACCGCGACCGCGTGACGGTCGCTGTCGCCAAGCCGGGCGAACACCGCGCCGGCCGCGACCGCGTCCTGACGTGTGCCGCGCATGGAGAACCAATCATCATAGTCGCCCGTCGCGCGTTCGAGCTGGGCGGTGGCGTCGATACCGTCGATCGCCATGCCGCGCCAGGTTTCGATCAGACTGCCGGGTTGGTGGTCCGCCGGCAACAAGGCGTACTGGTCGATGGCGCGGTCGATCAGCACCAGGGCCCGCTCGTAGTCATGTTGCTGGAGCGCCTGCTCGGCATCGCGCATCAGCGCCTCGGCCTGCATACCAACCGATCCCTGCGCAACCAGCATCTCCGCCTCCGCGCTTGCCACGCGGTCGTCGAGCGCGGTCGTGACCTGCAACGTCCGGTTGGCGCGATCGACGGCGGCTTCATATGCGCCTCGTGCAAACAGATCCCGCGCCGGCTCCAGGTCGAGCGCCACGAACGCATTAGAGCGCCAGCCTCCCGCGAACCAAACCGTCACGAAGTCCTCCCAGCCAGCATCGAGTCGATCGGCCGGCTGCCCCGTCACCTCCACCACGATGTCGATCGGGTCGCCATCCGGCTCGCTCGCGAAGGCGCGGGCGAGATCGGCGATCATGTTCGCCCCGTATCGCTCGATCAGGAACGACGCAAGCGCGAGCCTGGCGGCGTACGCCGCATCGGGATCGAGCCCCGCCAGCGCCTCCGGGCTGGCGATCATGTCGTTCCACGACGGCAATTTGCCATCGAGATACGCTTGTTGGGCGAGCGACGCCTGTCTTGCCTGGCGTGCGAGTACAGGCGCTTCCAGATAGGCGCTGAACCCACCGACGAGCGAATCGGGCATTGCGCCTGCGGATGCGCTCTCCAGCCATCGTCTCGCCGCGAGGTTGCGCAGCAGGTTGAGCCTGTCGATCTCCGAGAGGGAAAGGAAGGTATCGAGCGCGACGACCGCTTCGGTGGCGTCGCCGTTGACCACGGCGGCAACCCCAACCCGCGTCCAGACATCCCCCTCGTCAGGCAGGGTACTGGCGAAGCGGATCAGGATCGACCCGGACGCCGGTTGCCCAACAATGGTTGTGAGATCGGTTTGAAGGTCGCGGAGGTCCTGGTCGTAGGTCGACGCGAGTGAGACGGTCGTCACGGCGCCGGGCGCCTCGACGCGCAATCGAACCTGCCCGACCCGGCCTGCCTCGTCAGAGGAGTCCGG
>JAUIGA010000219.1 GCA_030430125.1 Chloroflexia bacterium
CAGGAAGATCAGCAGGAAGCCGGGGATCTCGCGGATGGCGGTGATGTAGCCGAACTGCGGGCCGCTGAGTCCGAGGCTGTCCTCGAAGAAGTTCGACACCACATTCTGGTTGGCCGCCATGGCGAACCCGACCGAGGCCGCCGCGATGGAGATGAGGATGAACCCGCGCCCGGCCGGGGTGTCGAACCCGCCGACTGTTGCCCCGAGCGAAGTCCACCGCCGCTGTGCCAGATCCCGTCCCACCAACGTTTTTCGTCCTTGCTGTCAGTCACGCGCGATGGCGTCGTCCTGCCGTCCTTGCGGCAGTATCCCGTGATTGAGAGATCAGGACAATGCCGGAGACCGAGCGCACAGCATACGGCGCTCGGTCTCCAGTCGGTACGCGGGTCGAGATAGCAGGGTTGCCGGGAACGCGGATTCCCGCGGGATCACAGGATCTACGGCCCGGAAAGGGTGCTGTTCACGTTGGAGACGATGTTCTCGACGGCCGCGTCGACGGTGCTCTGCCCGACGATGACGAGCTCGAGCTCATCGTTCCAGATATTCTCGACCTTGGCGCCATCGCCGAAGTTGGTGGGCGGTGGCACCGTGCGTTCGAGCTGGCTCAGGATCTTCTCGTTGTCTTCGCGATGCGCCTCTCCGCCGTAGTTCAGCCAGGCGTCGCTGAGCGCGAGCTCCTGAATCGGTGTGATCGAGCGACTACCGTAGATGTCCGACCAGAGCGTCTGGCCCTCTGACCCGCCGAGGAACTTGAGCAGTGCCCAGGCCTCGTCCGGGTGATCGGTATCGGCCGACATCGACCATTGGTCGGTGTACAGCACGCTCGTTGGCGCCTCGTTGCCCGGTCGCGGGTACAGCCGGATCGTCCAGTTGAACACGTCGTTTTCGACGAGACCGGGACGGAACCAGGGGCCGGCCATGTTCATGCCGATGATACCGCTGAGGAACTGTTCGGACGCACCCTCGACCTGTGGCATCGCGCCCGGCGGAATCGCGGCTTCATCCTCGGTGAGGACACCGTAGTATGCCTGCAACGCCTGCAAGGCCTCTTCAGAGTTCAGCAGGCATTCCGTGCGCTCATCATTGAGGACCGCGCCGCCGTTCGTGTGGACAAACGAGCCCCAGGACCACACACTGTTCTGGAGCGATGTGCCCCACTGGTCGGTGCCATTCGTCAGCGCCATGGCGGTTTCCCGGTACTGGTCCCACGTCCAGTCATCCGACGGGAGCTCCACCCCACTCGCTTCGAACATGTCGACATTGAGATACACGACGTGATCGCTGATGTCTTTCGGCAGGCCATAGATATCGCCGTCGATGCGGCAACCGTCGACCGCGGGCGCCCAATAGATGCCGAGGTCGTAGCTTTCCGCGGCGATGCGCTCCTCGAGGTTGGCCAATGCGCCACGGGAGCCGAACGCCTCGAACTGTCCCGTATTGAGCATCATCAGGTCGGGCGGCTCGCCGCCGGCAATCATGCGTTGCAACTGATCTCGGCCCCAGGGACCGCCGTCAACGATATTGACGAATTCGACCGAGACGTTGGGATTGGCCTCGGTGAAGTGGCCAGCGAGCTCCTCCATTGCCTGGAACTCGGCGTCTCCGAGCCAGACGGTGACCTGGAGGGTGATGCTGTCCTGCCGGCGCAGGTGCATCGACACGGATGACCACCTCTCGGCGTTGGCCACGGCGGATGTGGAGCCAAGAGCGGGAAGCGCCAGGCCAGCGGCACCAGCCTTGATCGCGGTGCGTCGTGATACCCGAGATGTTGACGATTGCTTGCGCATGGAATCTCTCTCCAATTCAGTACGGGTTGTTTCCTGCGGCGCTCGCGTTGCGACCCTCCCTTCTGGTAGGCATGGCCAGGTAACCGGGATGACCTCCGCGTCATCGACCGCCCATCCCGGAGATGGCGATTCCCTGGACGAAGTACTTCTGAAACGCGAAGAAGACAGTGAACACGGGAATCGTCATGATGACGGCGTAAGCCATCATGAGGTTGAAGTTGATCTGATATGCGTCACGGAACAGGCGAATGCCGAGTGCAAGCGTCCAGTTGTCCTGGGTTTGCAGATAGATCAATGGGGCGAGAAAATCGTTCCAGTGAAACAGGATTGACAGGATCGCAACGGTCGCCAGTGCGGGTTTTGCCATTGGCATGGCGATTGTCCACCAAATCCGGAAGAACCCTGCACCGTCGAGTTTCGCCGCGTCCTCCAGGTCAGTGGGGAGCCCCTTGAAGAACTGCCGCAGCAGGAAGATGTAGAACGGTGTGCCACCGAAGAATGCGGGCACGACGAGCGGCCAGACTGTGTTGATCCACCCGAGCTCACGGAAGAGCACGAACTGGGGAATCATCGTGACCATGTACGGCAGCATCATGCCGCTGAGGCACAGCATGAAGAGGAAATCGCGGCCCGGGAACCGGGTCCGAGCGAATCCGTATGCCGCCAACGCCGATGAAAGCAGCCCCCCGATCAACGTCATCATCGTGATGATCATCGTGTTGGTCAGGAAGGTGACCGTTTCGACCGTGTCGATCGCGGTTGCGTAGTTGCTCCAGACGATTGGGTCGGGGATCCACTCGATGGGGTAGGCGAACTCGGTGCCTCGTTCCTTGAGCGATGTGGACACCATGTAGATGAGCGGCAGCAGCGACACGGCGGCAATTGCCAGGAGCACGAGGTGCGTCAGGACCGAGCGCGAGGTGCCACGAATCCGGGCCCATGTTGGCGAGACGACGCTATCCGCTGGCTGCAACCGAAGGTCGCGCTCCGCGCGTTCCGGCTCGCGTATGGTCGGTATCTCCGTTGACCGTTGTGCGCTCACGCCGCTTCCCTTTCGGAGTCAGATGGACCAGTACAAGGTTGGCAAGTGCCAGAGTGGTGTGATGGAGAAGGCTAGTCGCCCTGGTAGTACACCCAGCGCCGGGCCAGACGGAACTGGATGGTGGTCAGCGTGATCACGATGAGGAAGAGCACCCAGGCGAGCAGCGATGCGTAGCCCATGTTGAACTCCTCGAACCCATGTCGATAGATCAGCAGACCCATCATCATGGAGGAGTTTCCGGGACCACCGCCGGTCATCAGGTAGACCGGGGTGAACACCTGAAACGCCCCGATGAGCCCGATCACCAGATTGAAGAAGATGGTTGGGGTCAGCAAGGGCAGGGTGATGTTGCGGAGTTTGGACCAGATTCCTGCTCCGTCGAGCTCGGCCGCTTCATAGAGCGATTGGGGAATATCCTGCAGTCCGGCGAGGAAGATGATCATCGCCGTGCCGAATGCCCAGACCGCGACGACGATCAGCGCCGGTTTGACGAGATCGACATCCCAGAGCCAACCCTGCGGCGGAATGCCGAAGACACCAAGCGCGGCATTGGCCAGCCCCTGTGTGGGGCTGAAGATGAAGAACCAGAGCATGGCGGTCGCGACGATCGGCGTCTGGGATGGCAGGAAGATGATCGCCCGGTAGACATTGGTGCCCCTGATGTTCAGATTGAGCAGCAACGCAACCCCAAGTGCCACCAGTAATTGAAGCGGCACGGAAACCACCGTGTAGATGAACGTATTCCACAGGGTTGTCCGGAACATCTGGTCCCTGGCAAGAAACCGGAAATTGTCGAAGCCGATCCATTCTGGTGGGGTGATCAACTCCCATCTCGTAAATACGAGGTAGGCGGAGTACACCATTGGGCCCGCTGTGAACACGAGAAAGCCGATGAACCACGGAAGAACCGAGAGAAATCCGTTGATCGCTTCCTTCCGCCGGAGGGGCGACATGCGTCGTCTCTGTGCGGAGTCCGGTTGCGGTCTGCTTGCCAGGCTGATGCTCATAGCAGGGTCCCTTGCGGATGGCGTTGGTTCAGCACCTGTCATGTGTGCGTACGACAGCGGGCCGGAGGGCTTGGAACGACCCGCTGAGGCAGGTTTTCAGAAATCGATTACAACCCTAGCAGCGCCATTGTGTGCTGTCAATAGGGTTGCCGGAGGGACTTTGCGACGTGACCGATTTCGGCAGCGGCGGTGGCGCGACGAAGGCCTATGACGATGGGCCCGCCAGCAGATGTGCAATTTCGGCCAACCTGCCGGCCGGTCAGGGGCATGCTGGCGGTGTCGCTGTGTCCGAGTTTCAACGCAGAGGCAATCGTTGGGGCTTGCGCTGGCTGCCCCAATGTGCCAATCTGTAAACGATTACCGAAAGGCGCGCGTAATGGCGACGATCAAACAGGTGGCGGAACGGGCACAGGTATCCTCTGCGACGGTGTCCCGCGTGCTGAACAATGACCAACGCGTTTCCGACACGTACCGCGAGCGTGTCCATCAGGCGGTTGCCGAGCTCGGCTATCGCCCGAACCGCATTGCCCGAAGCCTGCGACGCAAGAGCAGCGAGACGATCGGCGTGGTGGTCTCCGACATTGAGAATCCCCACTTCACCCGTGCGGTTCGCGCGATTGAGGATGCCGCCTATCGTCAGGGCTATCGCGTCATTCTGTGCAATACGGACGAAACGCCGGAAAAGCAGCGAGCCTATCTCGAGGTGCTCGCAGCCGAGCAGGTCGTTGGTGTCATTCTCGCTCCAGCCGATCCAGCCGACACAACGATCGCCGCGCTGATCGACATGAACATCCCCATTGTCGCGTTCGACCGCAGCGTCGACGACGAGCGTGCCGACGCGGTGCTGGCGGACAACATCGAGGCCGCACGCCTCGCGACCGAGCACCTTCTTCGCAGTGGCAACAGGCACGTCGGTTTCATCGCCGGGCGCCTGGAGATCCAGACCGGATCGGATCGCCTCACCGGGTACGAGCGGGCGGTTCGGGACCGGGGACTGCGCCTCGCCGTCGGCTACGGTGAGTTTCGGCTTGAGACCGCCTATGGCGCGACGCGCCAACTGCTTGCCGACCACCCGGATCTCGACGGCCTCGTGGTTGCAAACAACCTCATGGCGATTGGCGCGCTGCGTGCCATTCGCGATGCGGGCCGGGACATACCCGGCGATGTGGCTGTCGTCGGGATTGACGATCCACCCTGGGCAGACCTGATCGATCCGCCGATGACGACGTTTGGTCAGCCGATCCAGCAGATGGCCAGGCGCGCCTTCGATCTTCTCATCGATCGCATTTCCAACAAGCGGACACAGTCGCGTTTCATGATCTTCAACTTCGAGCCGCATTATCGCCGTTCAAGCGGTTCATCAGATTTTGCTGCGTTCCCTGCCTCCCCCCTGCGCGGAGGAGAGCCGGTGTCGCGCGATACCGGCAAGAACGTTTCGTGATCAGGAAGGATCGAAAACTGTATGAGTGAGTTCAACGGTCTTGGCGTGCATCTGGGCAACCTGAGCTATCTCTCGGATGCGGAAACGCGGTCGATCAGCCCGGAGAACTTCACCGGAGCGAAAGGCGAAGGTGGCAAGGCGACCGAAGGTACCGGCGCCGTGCCGGCGCGCGAGCTCGGTCAGGGATGGAAAGTCTCACCCAGCATTCGTATCGCCGCCGGGGAAACGGCCACGATCGCCGAAATCGACGGTCCGGGCGCGATCCAGCACATTTGGCTGACCGTGCACCCAACGTGGTGGCGACGTCTCGTCCTGCGCATGTACTGGGATGGCGAGGATACGCCGTCGGTCGAGACGCCGATCGGCGACTTCTTCGCGAACGGATGGTGCGAACGCTGCAACATCAGCTCGCAGCCCATCGCCGTCAATCCCGCGGGCGGGTTCAACAGCTACTGGGAAATGCCGTTCCGGAAATCGGCGCGGATCACGGTTGAGAACCTGACCCCCGAAGAGAGCATGCCGCTCTACTACCAGGTCACCTACGCGCTC
>JAUIGA010000220.1 GCA_030430125.1 Chloroflexia bacterium
GCACGGCATCGAACAGGTCGGCAACATGCACCGCGAGCTTGCCGCCGCGGTGCAGGCGGGTGATGTCGAGCGCACGACCTGGCTCGCCCGGGAGCACGTGCGTCGATCGGCGGAGCGACAGCAGCTCCTGCACGATCTCGGAGTCTCGATCCTCTGATAGGTGTCGTTGCGCGATTTGAAGCGGTTGGTATGATCTGCTTCAACGCAGGAAACCGGTGCGACGTGATTATGTGCACCGTCAATATATCGAGGATGTATCCATCCTCGGGCGACTGTTGTCGCGGGAGAGGTCAGCATGAAAGCCGCCGTTGTCCAATTGCACGTCGAAGAGGATATCGAGGAGAATCTCTCCACCGCCCTCGACCTGACCGATCGGGCCGCGCGAGCCGGCGCGGACCTCATCGTGCTGCCGGAAGCGGTGGATTACCACGGCGAGAAGACCGGTGTCGCGGCGATCAAATCCGACATCCCCGGTCCGGTCGTCGATCGCTTCGCCGCCGCGGCGAGGCAGCATGGCGTCTGGCTGCTCGCGGGTTCCATCCACGAGAACATTCCCGGCTCGGACCGGACCTACAACACCAGCGTGCTCTACGACCGAAACGGCGTGGAGCAGGCGCGTTACCGCAAGATTCACCTCTACGACGTGCAGATTCCCGGCCAGGTCGATGCCCTTGAGTCCGCGACCATCGCGCCGGGCTCCGATGTCGTATCGGCAGACATCGAAGGGCACACGGCGGGTCTGACGATCTGCTACGACATTCGCTTCCCCGAGCTCTATCGCGCGCTTGCCGACGAGGGCGCCGAGCTCGTTTTCCTGCCCGCCGCGTTCACCCTGTTCACCGGCAAGGACCACTGGGAGGTGCTCATTCGCGCCAGAGCGATCGAGAACCAGGTCTACATGCTCGCCTCCGGGCAACAAGGCAAGGACAAGTACGGCCGCACGACCTACGGTCGCAGCATGATTGTCGACCCGTGGGGGAACGTCATCGCCCTGGCGCCTGACGGGCCTGGCTTTGCGATGGCGGATCTCGATTTCGAACGACTGCGAAAGGTGCGCGAGCAGCTGCCGTCGCTGGCCAACCGGCGCCTGCCGGCGGCGCAGCCCGCGCCACAACTGGTCGCGTCCGCGGACTGACCGGAAGGAGGTGTCGAACGACGTCTTTTGAGCCCGAGCGGCACTCGACGATGCGATGAGACAACATGATGGAGGATCACATGAGCCGTCGATTCCGGACGAACCGACAACCGCACGCCATCGCCCCCGACCGCCGGACCTTCAGCCGGCGCTCCGCGATCGCATCGGCCGCCGCCGGTGCCGCGGGGCTGGCGGGAATCTCCGCAGCGTCCGCCGCGCCGCGGATTTCCTTCCCGTATGCTGGCCGGCAGGACGGCGAGCCAAAGCGCGGCGGCACGCTTCGCTACGGGCTCTCGACCGATCCGTCGAACTTCGAGCCGCATTTCAGCACCGGCGCCGCGTCGACCTCGGTGAAACTGATGTGCTACAGCACCCTGCTGACCTACGATGCCGACAACCAGCTCATCGGTGACCTCGCCGAGGAGTTCGGGTGGGTCGACGAAACGACCTACCAGGTCAAGGTTCGCGAGGGGGTCACCTTCCACGACGGCTCCGACCTCACGGTCGATGACGTCGTCTTCAGCTTCCAGCGCATCATGGATCCGGAGACCACCGCCACCAACGCTCCGTACTTCAATGAAGTGACGGACATCGCCGCCGGTGACGGCAACACGGTCAACATCACCTTCAGCAAACCCTTCGCGGCGTTTCCATTCATCCTCGCCAGCACCAACAGCTACATCGTCTCGCAGGCGTGGATCGAGAGCGGCGTCGACCCGAAGCTGGAGATGATGGGGACCGGCCCGTTCATCTTCAAGGAGCGCGTGCCGGGTGTCTCCATCACGCTGGAGCGCAACCCGAACTACTTCCTGCCCGACCTGCCGTACCTCGACAGCATCGTCTTCCAGCCCATGCCGGACGATACGACCCGCATGACGGCTCTTCGATCCGGCAGCGTGGACTTCGTGGACTACGTGCCCTACACGCAGATGAGCGTGATCGAGAACGATGCGAACTTCACGTTCCTTTCCGACAGCGTCACCGGGTTCGGTTGGGTCGGGTTCAACCACGAGCTGGACATCGTCAACGATGCCAACGTCCGCCTCGCCTTCAACCACGGGATGAATCGCGAAAAAATGGTGCAGACGGCATACGCCGGGTACGGCGCGCCGATCACCGGCGGTCTCATTCCGGAGGGCATGCTGGGGCACGCACCGGAGCTCGAAGGCACCTTCGACGGTGACTACGAGCAGGCGAAGTCCCTGCTCGACGAAGCCGGCCACAACCCGCTCGATATCGACATGCTCAGCACCTCTACCTACTCCGTCATCGCGCGCCCGGCCGAGGCGGCGCAGGCCGAGCTGACCCAGGCGAACATCAATGCCAACCTGGAGATGCAGGAGTGGCTCACATTCCGGCAATCGGTCGCCGACGGTACCTTCCCGGTGCATGTCTGGGGAACATCCATCAACTACGCCGACCCCGACTTCCTCTACCAGTACATGCACAGCTCGGGCACGCAGGCGCAATGGTTCCGCTTCGCGGACGAGCAGCTCGATGCGCTGCTGGACGAAGGACGCTTCGCCACCGATGAGGAGCTTCGGGCGGAGATCTATCACGACGTGCAGGTGCGCGCGGCGGAGATCGTGCCGTGGATCTACACGATCCGGCGCACCCAGGGTGAGGCGATGGCGAGCTACGTCAAGGGCTATGTCCACACCGAAGCCTGGGTGCCGATCTTCCAGCGCGAGATCTGGCTGGATCAGTAGTCATGGGAACGTTCATCGCGCGGAGGTTGATGACGCTGGTGGTCCAGGTGATCCTGGCGGGAACCGTCGTCTTCCTCATGCTTCGCCTCGTGCCGGGGGATCCGGCACGAGGAATTCTCGGCGAGACCGCGTCCGAGGAGCAGGTGGCGGCGATGCGCCAGAATCTGGGCATCGACCGGCCGATCTACGAGCAGTACGGCGACTGGATCGCCAGCGCGGCGCGGCTCGATCTCGGCACGTCGATCATCAGCGGACGCTCGGTGATCGGCGATATCGGCGACCGCATCATGAACAGCATGGAGCTGATCGTGCTGTCGATCGTGCTGTCGGTCATCATCGCCGTGCCGCTCGGCACCATCGCCGCGATCCGGGCGAATCGCGCCACCGACTACCTGCTCAGTACCCTGGCCATGATCGGCCTGTCGGTACCGGGGTTCGTGGTCGGAACCCTGTTGCTGCTGGTGTTCGCGTTGAAGTGGCGTATCCTGCCGCAGTCGGTCTATGTGTCGTGGTCCGATGATCCGGTCAGCCACCTCAAGCTGATCATCCTGCCTACACTCACCCTGGCGCTCGGCAATAGCGCGGTGATCCTGCGGATGATGCGGTCGTCGATGCTGGAAGTGGTGAGACAGGACTACGTCCGCACAGCCCGCGCGAAAGGGTTGTCGGAGTTCCGGGTGATCCGCGGGCACACCCTGCGCAACGCAATCAACCCCGTCGTCAGCATCATCGGGCTGGAGGCGTCGACCCTGCTCGGTGGCATGGTCATCGTCGAGCAGATCTTCAACTGGCCCGGGCTGAGCTCGCTGCTCATCTCCGGTGTGCTCTCGCGCGACTATCCGGTGGTCCAGGGAGTGGTCCTGATCATCGCAGTGCTCACCATCGTCATTAACGTGCTGGTCGACATCACCTACGGTCTGCTCGATCCGCGAATCCGGATGCAATAGGAGGCTCCATGGACACCGCAACGGCAACCACGGGAGCCAACCAGACCGCCGCGGGCTCGCGGGATGCGAGCAGCCTCGCGCGGCGGGAGACGACACGGTTTCGGCGCCTGCTGACATTCGCGGGCCGCAGCCCGCGGATCTGGATACCGGTCACGTTCCTGATCCTGGTCGGGGCGGTGTCGATTGGCGCGCCGTGGATCGTGCCGTATGATCCGACGCAGCTGCTGGACGCACCCTTGCTGCCGCCCAGCTCGACCTACTGGCTCGGTACCGATGACTTCGGACGCGACATGATGAGCCGGCTGATCTATGCCGGACGGGTGTCGCTCGGCGTGTCGTTCAGCGCGGTGACGCTCGCCGCGATCGCGGGCGTGCTGCTCGGGTTGTCGGCGGGGTACTTTCGGGGCGCCGTCGACTTCGCGATCATGCGCACGACCGACCTGTTTCTCAGTTTCCCGACCATCGTGCTGGCAATCGCCATGGTCGCCTTCCTCGGCAACAGCATCCGCAACCTGATCCTCGTGATCGCCGTGGTCTACATCCCCCGCTTCGTGCGGGTGGTCTACGGTTCCACGCTCACGATCGCCAATGCGGAGTTCGTCGAGGCGGCGCGGGTGGTCGGCGCGCGGGATTTCTACATCATGCGCACGGCGGTATTGCCCAACGTGGCCGCGCCGATCTTCGTGCAGTTTTCATTGAGTCTCGGTTTCGCGATCCTGGTCGAGAGCGGTCTCTCGTTTCTCGGCCTCGGCGCGCAACCGCCGACACCATCGTGGGGCAACATGATCTCGGCGGCGCGGCCGTTCGTCGATCAGCCCCAGTTGCTGCTGGCGCCCTCGGCGATGATCGCCTTCACGATCCTCGCCCTCAATACGCTCGGGGATGGGCTCCGGGACGCGCTCGATCCGCGATTGCACGGCAGTCGCTAGCTCACGGTTTCGCAGAAAGGGACAGTACAGGCATGGCATTTCGCACACACGAGCTCGGGCGCCTGAGCTTCAAGGAAGTCGAGATGGCGGCGAAGGAGAATCCGGTCCTGCTCATTCCACTGGGAACCGTCGAGCAACACGGACCACACCTTCCGGTCAATTCCGACAACATGGTTGCCGGGTTCGTGGCCAACGCGATCGCGCCGGAGACGGGTGCGCTGGTCGCGCCGGCGGTGAACTACGGATGTTCCGATGTCTTCCGGAATTTTGCTGGCACCATCTCGCTTTCGCACGACACGCTGGCTCAGCTGCTCGAGGAGATCTGCGAGGGCTACGTGAAGTCGGGCTTCCGACGCATCGTCTTCGTCAACAACCACGGTGGCAACGAGATCGTCGTCGAGCGGACCGCGCGCACGATGAAGGCGCGGCACGGGATGCTGATCGGCAGCATCTACCCGTGGGCGCTCGGGTACGCATTGATGAAGGATCAATACGCCGATGTGCCGCGCCAATACGGCCACGGCGGTGAGCCCGAGACGTCCGCAATGCTCGCGATGTTCCCGGAGGATGTGGTGCTCGACCTGCGCGAAACCGGTGTGCTTTCCGGTGTCGACGGCTGGGCGGTCGAAGGCTATTCCAAGGTTTCCATTCCCGGTCAGCCGGTGCCGGGTACCGTCTATTTCGACAGCGACGAGCTGGCTGCGAACGGTGTCACCGGCGACGGAACGGAGGCATCGGAGGCGGTCGGCCAGGTCTGGATCGACCGCATCACCGGCTTCGCGAGCGATTTTGTGAGGGAGTACGATGCCCGCACCCGGGAAGCTGACTGGGCGACGGCCTAGCGGTTCACTGACCGAGTTCGGCAATCCCGTGGCAAGGCGCCCGACCCTTCCTGGGGTCGGGCGCCTTGTTTTTTCAGGCGGCTATCGTGGGCTACCCCACACACCGAGGCAATCTGCTACGCTGCCGGGCTGACGACGAGAATTTCGTGGGAGCAGACCGATGGCCAAGCTGAGATCCTGGTGGACCAGCCTGAAGGCAAAGGTTCTCCGGCGCGGCGGGCGGTGACGCCCCTGCCGAGAGGCATGCTCGGCAGTCC
>JAUIGA010000221.1 GCA_030430125.1 Chloroflexia bacterium
GAGGCCGAGCCAGATGGACGGAA
This sequence comes from Chloroflexia bacterium, assembly GCA_030430125.1. Lineage (GTDB taxonomy): Bacteria > Chloroflexota > Chloroflexia > Thermomicrobiales > UBA6265 > JACCVC01. The sequence continues at coordinate 24 of JAUIGA010000221.1, forward strand.
TGGAAAAGAAGGCTGTGGAGAGGATCGTCGCGCTGCGGTCGAACAGGCTGTTGCGGTGGACCGCAGAGAAGATTCCGATGGGAACCGAGAGAACGAGGGCGAAGACCAGTGCCGTCGAGCTGAGGATGAGCGTGTTGGGGAGCGCGGCCTTGATCGTGACCCACACCGGCACGAAGTTGATGTAGCTGTTGCCCAGATCGCCCTGAACAACATTGGACAACCAGGTGAAGTAGCGCACATACCATGGATCATCGAGCCCGAGCGTTTCGAGAATCTGCTGTCTATCCTCGGGGCGGAGATTGGGGTTGCCTTCGAACTGTATGGCAGGACTGCCAGGCACGATATTCAGGAGGGCATAGATGATGAACGATATTCCCAGCAGGAGAGGAATCATCCCGATCAGGCGACGTGTGAGATACCGTGACATGGTCAATGTCCTGTTGATATGAACCAGCGCCAGCGGTTCGTCTGCTCAGCGTCGTGCGACAAAGGTACTGGCTGGTGCATGGGGCGGAGAGGATGCGGAAACGCATCCTCTCCGGTGGGGATCCATCCGCGCAGAATCGAACCCCACGTGAACGCGACCTACTGGACCTCAGTCCAGACCCACGGCAGGCTCCAGAGGTAGCTGTACCCGTTCGGGTAGAAGTTGTGCAGCGTGCTCCGGATGCCGGTCACAGTCTGGCGGAAGACCAGGATACCGGCGACGGCCTCGTCGTTGACGATGTTCGACGCCTCGATGAGGAGATCCTTGCGGGCCTCGGGATCGAGCGTCTTCTCGGCGAGCGTGTCGAGCTCGTCGTACGTCGGGTTGCAGTACTCGAAGGAGTTGAAGCCCTGCGGGCGCAGCGCGTCGCAGCGGAACATCACGCCCTGACCACCGTCGATCGACCACTGGAAGCCCCAGACCACGGCCTGGTGTGTGTAGGCGTCGACGCTGTCGACGAGCGTCTGGAACGGGACGGCACGGAGAACCGGATCCATGCCGATCGCTCGCCAGGCCTCCTGCATGAACGGCAGCTGCTGCGTGTAGGTGGCGACGCCTTCGGTGTAGAGCACCTCGAACGTCATCTTGACGCCGTCCTTCTCGCGGACACCGTCATCGCCCATCACCCAGCCAGCCTCGTCCAGAAGCTGGTTGGCCATGTCCGGATCGTAGTTGTAGATGGTGTTCGTGCGGTCGGGGTCGAACGCGATCGACAGCACCGGCTGGGTGCCGTTCGCCTGGATGGCGTAGCCGTTGTAGACCTCTTCCGCGAGGAGCTCGCGGTCGATGGCGTACATCATCGCCTGTCGGACCGGAATCTCGTCGAAGAACGGTGTCTCCGGATTCTTGTGGTTGAGGCTGAAGTAGTTCAGGCTCGTTGTGTCGTACGCCCGGATGATCAGGTCGTCGCGGCCCTCGAGGCTGGGGGCGTCGGAGAACGGAACATCCGTGAAGTCGATCTCGCCGGTTTCGAGGGCGGCCAGCGCGGCGGCGTCCTCGGCGATCACGCGGAAGATGAACTCATCGATGACCGGCACCTGGCTGGAAACCGTGTCCCAGTAGTCATCCTTGCGCGTCAGGGAGACGCTCTCGCCGATCACCCGCTCCTTGAGGTTGAACGGTCCGGTACCGACGACCAGCTCCGGATTGAGACCGGTGCTCGCATCGGCACCACCCCAGTCGGCGGGCGGGATGTCCTCCCAGACATGCTTCGGCATGATGGCAACGAGTCCGACGGTGTTCTCGAGGAAGGTCGCCCAGAAATCGTTCGCCACCATCTCGAAAGTGAGCTCGTCCACCGTGCGGTAGGACTCGAGCATCAACTCGACGGTGCTGCGGCGAGGGGAGAGCGAGGTTTCGTCGAGCGTGACGTCGAACGAGAATGTGACGTCGTCCGCCGTGAACGGCGTGCCGTCACTCCACGTGACGCCCTCGTGCAGGTGGAATGTGTAGGTAACGCCGTCTTCCGCGAGCTCCCACGAGTCGGCGAGACCCGGAACGAAGCTCCCGTCAACCGGGTTGGTGCCTACGAGGAACTCATTGATGAGCCCGGTCACACGAGAGGTGTAGACATCGCTGGAGATGAGCGCGTTCATGTTCTCGATGTCGCTCGTCTCGCCATAGATGACGATGCCGCCCGTCTGCTCCGGAGCCGAAAGATCGAAGTTCTCCTGGAAGGCCGCAAGCGCGTCCTCGCGCGTGATGGAAAGCACGCCTGTCTTGATCGCCGGCATCACCGCGGCTGGGCTTGCCCCAGCGGCCTCGGGCGTGGCGTCCTGCGCGGAAACCGAACCTGCCAGCATGCTGGCGGCACCCGCGGAGATACCGAGTGCGGTCGCCTTGCGGATGAAACCGCGGCGGCTCACTTCATTCTTCCGAAGCTTCTCTACCAACGCATCGATCTGGGTACGATCCATCCGTAACCCCTCCGTTGTGACTCGTCGGCGCGGCACCATTGCCGTACCGGTCCTGCGTACAGGACCTCGTAGTGTTGCCCACACCCGCACGCTTCGTGCCATCCCGCACCCGGAAGCCGGCCTGCTCGATTCACACGCCAACCTCGTTCCGCGCGCTGTGCCACGAATGACATGGTGGACTACTGTGGGTATCCTATAAGAATATCGGCTGACACGTCAAACCCAAGCGACACCTGGATGGTAGCGCTGTCGAACCTTTCATCTTCAGTGCAAGGTGCGCGTGTGTCAATCCCACTGGCGGGTCAGTCGTTCTCCGTCGCAATCGTGGCGGCACCTTGCGAGCCTGACTCGGGAGAGCGAGAGGAACCATGCGTCGATGAAGGGATCGGTGGAGACTACGCCCGCGCTTCCCGCACTCGTCGGGGTGGTCCTCGGGTCACTCGTCGTCGCCGCAATGATGACCACCGCCGCGTTGGTCGTTGCCGATCGTTTCAACCGTCCGACGGTTGAGCTCGTTCCGGTTGGAGTTGCAACGATGGTGGTGCAGATCGATGGTGCGGTGGCCACGCCGGGGGTGTATTCGCTACCGGCGGGGGCCCGTTTGCAGGACGCGGTATCTGCGGCCGGCGGTCTTCGCAACGATGCCGACGTGGCAAACATCAACCTGGCGGCGAGGATAGGCGACGGAGAGTCGGTTTCGGTGAGCGCCGTGCAGCCGACTCCCGACCCCGAATCTGGGGAGGAGCCCGACACACAATCGGGTCTCAATCCGGTCAACATCAACACGGCGTCAGTCGCCGAGCTCGAGACGCTGCCAGGCGTCGGTCCGGTCATTGGCGAGCGCATCGTGGCGTATCGCGATACGCATGGACCGTTTGCATCGGTGGACATGCTCACCAACGTCGAAGGCATCTCCGACACCATGGTGGACGAGCTCCGTCCACTGGTAACGCTCAATGAATAGACCCTGGTTGCTGATCGCAGCCTCCGGAGTGGTGGTAGGCGCGCTGTTCGGCTGGATCGGTGTCGTCGCATACGCCGGTCTCGTGGTGATTGTGGCTGCCAGTGCACGACAGGCGTGGGTGGTCGTCGCCCTGGTTGGCACGGTGGCCGCGACGATCGGCGTCGCTCGGGTCGGACTCGACTCGTCCCCAATCGTGGCCAGTGATGTTCTCAACAGCCACGAGGTCGAGGTTGTGGTCGCCATCCACCCGCAGATCGGTCCTTCGGGACCACGCGCGGTGGTGCGAGTTCACCAGATTGAAGGTCCAGATGCGACGTGGATGCCGGCTGACGGGCAGGTACTCGCGTTCTTTGGGGACTCCGCACCAGGCGAAATTCTGCCGGGTGACCGGCTCCGACTGCGTTGGGCCGTGAATGGTCTTGAGGATCTTGACCCAGGCTTCCGGCAGTTTGTCGACGCGTCCGGAGCCGGGGCGGTCGCCTGGGTCTATCACACCTCCGTGGTGGAGAGAGGGAGTGGGCCGAATCAGGCGTTGACTCGTCTGCGCGCAACCATCACCGACAGCATCCGGACGGCGATCGGCGGCGACGCGGGCGCCCTGCTGGCAGGTTTTGTTACCGGCGACGATTCACACCTGTCGGAGGCGGCCAGAACGGCCTTCGAGCAGACGAACACGTCGCACATCACGGCGGTGAGCGGCAGCAATGTCGCCATCCTGTTGTCGCTCTGGTACCTCATGCTGCCCACGCGGCGGCTGCGCCGGTCGATAGTTGCGACAGCGGTGATCATGTGCGCGATCTGGGGCTACGTGATCCTCGTCGGGTTGGGTCCTGGTGCGGTGCGGGCCGGTCTTTTCGCGACGATCTTGCTGCCCGCGGCGCGTGCTGGACGGAAGCCGGATCCCCTCACCGCGCTCGCCCTGGCGTCCGCGGTGATGATTCTGGCGAATCCGGACTACGCCGGCAATGTTGGGTTCTGGCTGTCCCTGAGCGCGTCGGCGGCGATGTTGACGACACTTGGCGCTCCTACAGATCTCCGTTCAAGTGTGATCAAGCGCGGTCTCCTGGCCCTGTTCGCCGCCCAGGTTGCGACGTTGCCCATCACCTTCTGGGTTTTCGACGGCTGGTCACCGGCGTCCTTCGTCGCGAACCTGACCATCGGCCCCATTGTTTCCGCGATCTTCCCGCTTGCGTTCGTGACAGCTGTCGCGGTGACTGTTTTTCCGTGGGTCGGGGGTGTTATTGGCTGGATTCCCGCGCTTGGGGCAAATCTGATCATCACGATCGTGCAGAGTCTCGCGGGGGAGTTCCCGATGCTCCGTCCGGGCGGTGTTCGGTCCGCCGGGGTTGCCTTGCTGGCGATACCTTGCCTGGCGACGATTGCGCTGATCAGCGTCGATACGCGGAGATGGCTCGACAGGACTGCGAGCGCCTGGCCGGGGCTGCGCCAGTTCGCTGTCCCGATCGTGCTCGGTGCGAGCGCGGGCGTGTGGCTTGGAGCGCTACTGTACGCTGCTGTTGGCTAGCCGCTGGGAATCTGAATGACCGCCTGATCGGCGTTGACATTCCGGGGCGAACCGCGTATCTTTTGCTCGCGTCGCGCCCCCATAGTCTAGCGGCCCAGGACGTCACCCTTTCAAGGTGAAGATCGCGGGTTCGAATCCCGCTGGGGGTACTTCGGAGAGCGGTGGCCCGCAGGGGCTGCCGCTTTGTGCATTCACGCCCCGCGACGACTTTACGATCGCGGATTCTGCATTGAACGGGAGGTCGCGATGGAGGGACGGGCACGAACCGCAGCGCTGCGAGCGGAGGATGTGATCGATCTTCTGGAGCTGCTTCCGCTACCCGGCGAAGGGGGGTATTTTCGCCAGACCTGGGCGACTCCGGCAACTGTGGGTTCAGGTGAGCCGGACGGAACCGCGATCCTTTATCTCGTCACGCCGGAATCCTGGTCGGCGCTCCACCGGCTCGATACAGACGAGTTGTTCCATTTCTATCTCGGCGACCCGTGCGACATGGTCATGGTTGACGGCGCTGGATCGGCAGACAGCGTGCGCCTTGGACCCGACATCGCTGCCGGGGAGCGCATCCAGCATCTGGTGCCGGGTGGATGGTGGCAGGGCACGAGGCTGGCAACCGGAGGGTCGTGGGCGCTTCTCGGGACGACGATGACCCCCGGATACCATTCCGGTCGATTCGAGCTTGCGACTCGGCAAACCGTGGCAGAATTCCTGCCAACGACCCGCCGGAGTGTTGAAGCCTATCTGGCTCCCGCACCGTGACACTCGAGGTCGACCTCGGACTCCGATCGCCTGGTGGCGGCCCGCCAAGGTGCCTCACGTTAGATGACTTCCGGAGCTGCTCGCGCCCCCGGTCGGATCGATACAACCGCATCGAATGTCACCGGGCAGGTGATAATCGGGCAAGAG
>JAUIGA010000222.1 GCA_030430125.1 Chloroflexia bacterium
CAACGTGCCCGTGTCGGGCGTGAATCAGATCGAGTCGAGCTCGGACCACGCCGTCGTGACCATTCCGGGCCTGCGCAAGTTCGCCACCTTCTTCGATGCCAAGGGTGTCGATGCCGAAACGCTCGGTGAAGCGCGGGTTCGCCAGGCACTGAACATGGCGGTGGACAAGGTTGCCATCGCCGAGAGCCTCTTCGAGGGAGCCGCACAGCCACTTCAGGGGCAGTGGCAGGTTGAAGGCGAGGCCGGCTTCAACCCCGATGTCCCCATGTTCGAGTATGACCCCGAGGCGGCGCAGCAGCTGCTCGAAGAGGCCGGATTCGGCGACGGGTTTGAGCTGCAGCTCACCTATACCGTTGGCCGGTATCCGATGGATCAGGAGCTTGGGGAGATCGTGTCGTCCTTCCTGGAGCAGGTCGGCGTGACCGTGAATCAGCGCCCGCTGGAGTACGGCGCGTTCCTGACAGCCCGCGACGAGGATTCGGTCGGAACCCATCAGTGGGGGCTGCTCCTGCCCCCGGTGCCGCACTACAACTACGTGACGTTTACATCCGGGACTCCGTACGAGTTCACCGAGCTGCCGGCCGAGTATACGGAGCTCGTCAACGAGGCGGTGGAAGAGACGGATGTGGATGCGCAGGCCGCGCTCTACAACCAGTGTGCACAGATCATGCACGATGAGGCGTTCGCGCTCTTCCTTGTCTCCCCCAACGACAACTACGGTGTGAGCAACAGCGTTCAGGGATTCACACCCCGGCGCGACCAGGTTCTTTGGCTCTTCGATGTGAGCCTTGCGGAGTAGTCGTCGCAGCAGATTCGCGCCGCCGGGCCGGGCCGAAGGGCACGTGGTCCTCCCGGCGGCCGATTCGAACCACTTCGATTGAGACGGGATCTCCCACTGGAGGAATGACATTGGATGCTTCAGCAGCACAGCAGCTGCACCGTGACGCCATTGTGGTCGACGGCTGCTCGTTCTTCGCGACTCGCTGGTCGGACCGGATGGAAACATCTGGTGTGACCGCGCTGCAAATGACCGTTCCGATGACCTGGGATGGTGCGCGCGACGCCATCAGCGCCTACCACGCCTACAACAATCTTGTGGAACGCGAGCCGCGTTTCACGATTGCGACTTCCACGCAGGATATCCGCGATGCCAAGGCAAACGGCCAGGTCGCCTTTATCCTCGGTGCGCAGAGTGGCCAGTTCCTGGAGACGGACGAGCGGCTGGTGGAGGTATTCCACGGGCTCGGGGTGCGGGTCATCCAGCTCACCTACAACGAGCGGAACCTCCTTGGCGACGGGTGTCTGGAGCCAAAGAACGAAGGTCTGTCACCGCTCGGCAGGCAGGTGATCAAGGCGATGAATGCGGCCGGCATTCAGATCGACCTCTCGCACGTTGGGGAGCGGACAAGTCTTGAAGCCATCGAGCTGTCCACGCAGCCCTGCATCTTCTCCCACTCGAACCCGAAGGCCCTGGCTGACAACCCTCGCAACATCACCGACGAGCAGATACAGAGTTGTGTCGCAGGTGGCGGGGTGGTCGGGGTATCGCCCTATGCGCCGATCGCGTGGCGTGGTGGCGACACGCCACCGACCATGGATGATGTGATCGCCCACATCGAATACGTCGCGGAGCTCGTGGGGCCGGAGAACGTCTCCATCGGCACGGACTCCGAGGTGACACCCGGATCCTATCCGGCACAGGTAACCAAGCGCCTTGCGACAGAGTACCCCGAGCCGTCCGCGCCGCTCCGAAGCCGGCATCCGAATGTGCGCAAGACCACGGGATTCGAATCCATGGAGCAACTCCCGGATCTCACAGCACGATTGGCCGAGCGAGGCTGGACCGAGGATCAGATTCGGGGAATTCTCGGCGAGAATCTGATGCGTGTGTACAGCAAGACATGGGGAGAAGCGTAATGGCAGTTGCGGAACACATCGTATCGGCCGAGGCGCGCCGGCTGCATGACGCGTCGATCGTCATCGATGGCTTGACCTTCTACTACGACGGGCCGACCGAACGGCTGGTTGCAACGGACGTTACTGCAACCAACGTGACGGCAGCCGAGACGGCAAGCAACTTTGCCAAGGCGACCGAAGAGGTCATGGTGCTTCGACAGGACATGGAGCGAGACGATGCGAGTGTCCTGATTCGCACCGCGGCCGACATCGAGCAGGCGAAGCGGGACGGCAAGGTCGGCATCATCCTTGGCTTCCAGGCCAGCCTTCCGGTGGAGACCGAGTTGTGGCGAGTCCAGATGTACCACGACATCGGTATGAGGATCGTCCAACTGACCTACAACGACCGCTGCTACACGGGCGATGGCTGCCTCGTCGACGAGGATGCAGGGCTCACGCGATTCGGTGCTCGCTTTATCGAGGAACTGGCGGCAAGGTACATCGCGCTTGACCTGAGCCACTGCGGTCGCCGAACAAGCCTGGAGGCCATTGATGCGTCGCCCGCTGCGCCGATGTTCAGTCATGCCAACCCGAATGCGATCACGGAAAACCCTCGCAACCTGACTGATGAGCAGATCAGGAAGATCGGCGAGCGAAAGGGTATGATCGGGCTTTGCGCCTGGGCTCCGCTTTGCTGGAAGAACAACACCGCCCATCCTCCCACCGTTGAGGACTTCGTCGACCACGTCGACTATGTTGTGGATTTGATCGGCGTCGATCATGTTGGCATCGCAACCGATTCCGGAGTTACGGATAACCAGGCGTGGCTGATCCAGCACAGCGCGGACTTCAATGCGACGTTCCCGGCGATCGCTGGTGAGTACATCTCGCATCATGGTGGTCGCGCCGAGTCTGGTATGCCCGAGGTAAACACCCTCGTTCGCATCACCGACGCGCTGCTGCGTCGTGGCTACTCCGATGTCGATACACAGAAGATCATCGGTGGCAACTTCCTTCGCCACTTCCGGAACGTGTGGGGCGCGTAACTCGGGGTGTGGCTCCATCTGAGTGGAGCCGGCGGCGGCCATCAACCCGCGAACTGTGCGACTGATCACTTCCTGGGAGGCGATCAGTCGCGGGTTCACTTTGCGGGTTCACTTTGGGGTTGGCGGGGCGACGTGCCTGTTCCCCAGGGACGCAACACTGCCTGCAAGACTTCAAATCGCGGAGCGGTACCAAACCGCACCCAGTCGGATGTTTCCTCGATAAAGGAGATGTGAGCGATGCCGATCCAGTGTGGCGGTGCAGAGAGTGTGCCGGGTGAGATTGTTCGCGGGAAGCTGATCGCGGGAAGCCTGTTGGACGGATCGTTGATCCACGTACCGCTGCTCATCGCGGAGGGCGTCAAGCCTGGGCCGACCGTATGGATCAACGCGTGTACCCATGGCGAGGAGTACGGTGGTGCAGCCGCCATCACCCGCTTCTTTCAATCGCTCAACCTTCAACAGCTCAGTGGAACGGTGGTCGGCGTACCAGTTAGCAATCCACCGGCTTTTGGGGCTCGTTCTCGCTATTCGCCACTCGATGGCGCCAATCTCAATCGACTGTTTCCCGGAGACGTGGATGGAAGCTACAGCTATCAACTCGCGGCGCTCCTGAGTGCCGAGATGGCTCGGGTGAGCGACTATCTGCTTGATCTTCACTCCGGTGGTATTGGTGCCGCTGTTCCGTTCTATGCCGTCTATATGGACGACGGTAGCCCTCCTGTCGTGAAAACGAGAGAGTTGGCCATGAGCATCGGGTGCAGCGTCTTGTGGAGGGCAGAAGGAGATGCACTTGGCGGGACGTTTGCGGCACAAGCGATTCGATCGGGAATCCCATCGTTGATCGTCGAGGTTGGTGGAGGCACAGTCACGGAGGCACATCTTGGCGACTACGCGAATGCCATGACCAATTTCCTCAAGGCGCTCGAGATGTTGCCTGGACACCCCCCTGCACAGCATCGCTACACGATCGTTTCCGATGGGGCCTTTTTGCACTGCAGGGAAGGTGGTTTGTTCGTTCCTGACTGCGAACTTGGGGCGTTTTTGTCACGAGGCGAAACGCTGGGTCACATCATCAATCTCTATGGGGATACCGTCGAGGAAATCCAGTCACCCTGTGATGATGCATACATTGCCGCACTGCGGACGCCATACTACCCGGTCAGTGCTGGCGAGTTGGTTGGGGAAGCAGTCCCGGTGGAGTCCATCGAGACACCCAGTGGATAGCCATCGCATCTCCCGCTGTCAACAGGTTGTGGTGCGTTCGGACTGCATGTCGGCGCCGATGAACATGGTGTAGGTCGCGTCGGTGTCGGTCAGGCATCGATCCTTCGTTCCCCCGGGTCGCACCGGTGGGCCGTTCCTCAAACCGGAGGGGCGGATGTTCCGACGGAATCTGCCCGGTCGCCGAAGGGGGCAATGCTGACAACGACACCCACAAGATCGGTGAAGAAGAAGTGGCCGCTACGCGACCACCGTGCGGACAAGTCCTTTGGAGGTCCGCCCCTACACCGAGCCTGACATCAAATCCGCAACGCCTCCGGCAGATTGTCCGGGGTGAAACCGGTCGGCAGGGGGGGCAAGGGGGCATCCTTCGCAAACCCCACCACCCGGAACCGGCCCAGCCCGCCTGGGTCGATCAGCCGGAACACCGCCGCCTGCGCCCGGTAGTATTCCTGCACCTCAAGGTCCGGCTCCTGCTGCAGGTCGACCAGCAACTCGCCCAATCCCAGCCGCGACAGGAAGTCCGCCTGCGCCACGACCGGCGTCGCCGTCATTCCCACCGCTCCCGCGGCGTCGGCGAGACGGGTGAAATCGACGTGGACGGTGAGGTCCTGCTCGCCGATGCGGATGAACGGATCGTCGCTGACGGTGTGCTCGTGGTAGGCGCGGATCGTGCCCGCCAGCCGGTGGTCGCGATACAGCTCCGCGGCCGGATAGCCGTAGTCGACGATCAGCGCATAGCCGCGTCGCAGCCCGCTGTCGATCTCCGCCACCCAGGCATCCAGTGCCGGTGACCACGCGATGCGCGATCCAACCGGCCACGTCGCCGGGTCGACCCCCTGACGCCGCAGCCAACCGAGCGGATCGGTCGCGACGATCTCCGGCGAGAGCGGGCATTCGTCCCACGCGAACCAACCGGTGGTGTCGTTCCACGTCACCCACAGCTCCCGGAACGCCGCGCCGTTCCAGATCAATTCGTGCGCCGGAATCGCGTCGGCGACCTCGTTGGCCAGCACGACGCCGGTGACCGGCTCGATCGCGTCCTCGGCGGCGGGATCCTCGATCGAGACAAGGTGATCGAGACCCACCTCGGCCATCGCCGCCATCGCTTCCGCCATCCGGTGAGGATTGACATCACGCAACCGGTAGCGCAACGCCGAAACGATGTCAGGGTGATGCGCGTGCAGCCCGGCGATGATGTCGTAGGCCAGCCCACCGATACCAGGGCCGTATTCCCGCACCACGAATGGATCGGGCCGGTCGAGCCGCTCCCACAGCTCGGCGACCTGTTTCGCCAGCGTGATGCCGAAGAACGGATGCACCTCCGGCGACGTGATGAAGTCCCCACCGCGACCGGGACGCCGGGCGGGTGCCCGATAGTACCCGTGGTCGGGATGATACAGAGCTAGCTCCATGAACCGGGCGAAGGTGATCGCGCCGTGTGCGGCAATCTCCTGCCGCAGGATGGCAACCAGCTCGGGGTGACCGGCGGCGTCCGGGGCGGGGCGGGGTGACGGGTTCGTGCGCATGCCG
>JAUIGA010000223.1 GCA_030430125.1 Chloroflexia bacterium
CACCACGCGGCTAACCATGTCGCCGCGGTTGATCAACAACGCACGCGAGATCCTCTTCCTGGTCAGTGGCGATGGCAAGGCCGACATGCTCCATCGCGTGCTGGACGGTCCCATCGATGTCGATGCGACACCAAGCCAGGTGATCCGAGCGGAGCATGGCCGGTTGCGTTGGTTTGTCGATGAAGCGGCCGCGCGGCATCTCGAACGGGAGTAGCACCATGACGGAATCTGCACCGCTGGCGCGTATCGGCGCGCAGGCGGCTGGCGAGGTGAAGCCGGGCATGATCGTCGGGTTGGGCACCGGCTCGACCGCGAGTGCCTTTGTGCGCGCGCTCGGCGAGCGCGTTGCCGACGGGTTGCGCATCGTCGGGATTGCCACATCGAACGAAACGCAAGCGCTCGCGCAGAGCCTGGGCATCCCGCTCACCGATCTCAACAGCGTCGACACGCTCGATCTCTGTGTCGATGGCGCCGACGAGATCGATCCGGCCCTCAACGTCGTCAAGGGGCGGGGCGGCGCGTTGCTCTTCGAGAAGCTCGTGGCACGCCGCGCAAGCCGCTACCTCATCATCGCCACCGAGGAAAAGCTGGTGACCCGCCTCGGCACGCGCCTCCCACTTCCGGTCGAGATCGTGCAACTTGGATGGCAGCACACCGCGCGCGAGCTTGAGCGGCTCGGTCTCGCCCCTGTCCTTCGCACGACGAACGGGGACTCGTTCATCACCGATGGCGGGCACTACATTGTCGACTGCGAAACCGGGGCAATTGACGATGCCCGGGCGCTCGCCAGCAACATCAAGGCAATCACCGGCGTGGTCGATCACGGGCTCTTCATCGACATGGTCGATCTCGCGATGACCGTTGATTCCAACGGCACGGTCACGACGCATGAATCATCCGGCTCCTGATCGCCTCACTACAGCGGCTCCGTTGCGGCTGGCGAGCGTGGCGCTCGTTCTCGCCGTGCTCGCGACGATCCTGGGCATCATCGCCGCCGGGGACAACGTGTTGCGGGCCGATGTGACGGTACTGGAAGATATCCAGGACCTCGACGGACCGGGCGTGGAGACCGCCGTCACCGTCTCCAATGCCGTATTCAGCACCGTTGGCGCAATCGCGCTTGCGATTATGTTCTATATCGCGACCCGGGTGCTGCGCCGCCCGGAGCTCGCGCTGCTGCTGTGGATCGCGCTCGGGTTCCGGCTGGTTGGGTTGGTGTTGAAACCGATCTTCGACAGCCCGCGGCCGGGAATCGAGTATCAGCCCGATCCTTCCCTGGTGCCGGAAACACTCGGATATCCCAGCGGCCACAGCATGACTGCGGCGATCATCACGGGCGTGCTGGTCCTTGCCGTCTATGCCCTCGATACGCCTCGTTGGTCGAGGTGGCTGGCCGTTGCGGCCGCTGCGGTACTCACCGCGTGTTCCATGTTCGCCCGCATCTGGATCGGCGCGCATTGGCCCAGCGACACCCTCGGCGGGATTATGTACGGTTTCTCGTTTGTCGTCCTCACAGCAATTCTGGCCGATGTCATCGCCAGCCGGCGAGCCTCGCGCGCGCAAACCCGGGTGTAGCGCGCCAGTAGCCACTTGCGGAACCGTGGGCGAGGGTGCCCAGGAACGCTGCAACGCCGTCGACGACAAGTTCCTGCGACGCTGATTTCCCAGTCCCTGTTGCGATCATGCGAACCCGGACCACAGCGCCACCCGCCACACAACCACCGACCCGATCGCGCCGGCGCTCGCCAGCATTGCCAGCCCATTGATCCAGCCGTCCGACCGCCCCCGCAGGAATCCCGGCAACAGCCAGACACGCCAACGCGAGAACGGCAACAGCGGCCGGATGCCGGCGTGGGTGCAGGCATCCGCCAGCAGGTGCGACAGCATTCCGAGCGCAAAGGCGGCAGTCCAGGTGCGCGCGGTTGCCTCCGTGGGAACCAGCCAGGTGGGCGCATCGACGGCGCCCGATGCCAGCGACCACAGCGCCACGCCCAGCAGCGCCGACATTCCCGCAACGAACGGGAGTCCATGGGACGCGCCACGGTGGCGCAACCGCAGCGACCGGCGGAGGTCGCTGCGCAGGTCAAGCCAGTCCGGGAATCCGCCTCCGGCCACGCCCAACCAGATTGCGCCGGCCGCCACCGGCAGGGACGACGACGCGGCGACCAGAAGACCGGTCGCCGCGCCGAGAGCCAGATGGGTCGAACGCTTCATCGCGTCCGCCTATCTGGATCCATCCACCTTGTCATGAACCGTCATCAATAGTGCTCGCGACGGGGCGCGGAGCCGCGCCGGTCCTGACGGTTGTACGAACCACCGCCGCCGTAGCGCCGGCCGCGACCTTCTTCGTCACGCCGCGAGTTGAAGCGGCCGTTCCTCGATCCGGGTCCGCCGCGTCGCGGGCCGCCGCGGTACCCGCCGCGTCCGCCACCGGCCTGGTCGGATGCGATCTCGACATTCACCGGTCGGCCCTTGATCGTCGCGTCATTCATCGCATCGATCACCTGCTGTGCCATGTTCTCGGGCACGTCGACGAAGCTGTAGGTGTCGAGGATATCGATCGCGCCGATCGCGCGGCCGGGGATACTCGCCTCGTTGGCAATTGCGCCGACGAAGTCCTGTGGCCGAACGCGGAAATTGCGCCCGATGTTGATGAACAACCGGGTCATGCCGGCATCGCGTGAACGGCGCGGACCGCCGTCACTATCGCCACGGCGAGGTTCCCGGCTGCTGATCCTGGCGAGGTCATCGTCCGCGGTCTCGTCCGTCGTCGCCCGGCCCGTTTCCTCGGCGTACAGCTTCAGGATCGCCGCCGCCAGGTGCATCGGCTCGATATCCTCGGCGAGTTCCTCGACCGGCTCCATGTACGATTCAAAGTCGCTCTCGTCGGCGGAAGCCTTCCGCAGAATCTGCTTGAGGGCCTCACGGCGCCGCGCATTGACGTCCGACGCGCTCGGAAGCGGCTTGAAGGCGATCTTCGCCCGGGTGACGCGCTCGATCGTGTGGATCAGACGCACCTCTCGCCGCGAGATCAGGGTGATCGCGTTGCCACCCCGGCCCGCACGACCCGTGCGGCCGATCCTGTGGACGTAGGTCTCCGGGCTTTCGGGTACGTCGAAGTTGATGACGTGACTGACATCGGGAATATCGAGTCCGCGTGCCGCGACGTCGGTCGCGATCAGGATCTCCGCCTGGCCGGATCGGAACCTGCGCATCACGCGGTCGCGCTGCGCCTGGCTGAGGTCACCGTGGATCGTTTCCACGGCATACCCTCGCGCCATCAGGGCCTCGCCGAGCTCATCGACCATGTGCTTGGTGCGGCAGAAGATCATCGTCGAGGTCGGCACTTCGGCATCGAGAATGCGGGTGAGCGCGTCGATCTTCCGGGATCGAGGAATCTCGTAGAAGGTCTGCTCGATTTCGGGTACCGTCATCTCCTTGCCACGCACGGAGATTCGGTGCGGCTCGTTCATGTAGCGCGTCGCCAGCTCGGCGATGCGTGGCGGCATCGTCGCCGAGAATAGCGCCGTCTGCCGCGCATCCGGCACGTTCTGCAGCACCCACTCGATATCGTCGATGAAGCCCATGTCGAGCATCTCGTCGGCTTCATCGAGGATGAAGAAGCGAAGCGACTCGAGGGTCAGCGTGCCACGGCGCATGTGGTCCATGACGCGGCCCGGTGTGCCCACAACGATGTGGACACCGCGCTGCAGACCCCGGAACTGACGCTCGTACGGCTGCCCGCCGTAGATCGGCAGGGTTTCCACCCGCTTGTGGCGACCGTACTTGTGCAGCGCCTCGGCGACCTGGATGGCAAGCTCGCGCGTGGGGCACAGGATAAGCGCCTGGACCTCCCGGCGTTGCTGGTCGATGTTCTCGATAATGGGAAGACCGAACGCGGCGGTCTTGCCGGAACCGGTCTGCGCCTGCGCGATCACGTCGTTGCCGTCGAGCAGCGACGGGATGACCCGCTCCTGGATGGGAGATGGCACCTCGTACCCAACAGCAGAGATGCTCTGCAGCAGCTCCTCGCTCAGTCCGAGCGAGGCGAACGTGGTTGTCTCTTCGGATTCGGCGGTGTCCGCTTCAGGTTCCGCGGTTGCCGTCGCCGTGGCCGCGCCGCCCTGATCGGCGGCGAGCTGCATGGCGTCGATGGGGTCGAGGACCCCTGTCGTCGAATGATCCATGGTTCGTGATACTCCTTGCGGTGCTGGCTCGGAACCACACCGGTGCAATGTTCAACCCGCGCGGCAACACACCGGCCAACGGTGCCGGCGCATGCTGCGGATATCGTGTTGATGTGGTGTGGTGCCGCAAGAACTCGCGAGGAGTGATCCCACCTGAACGGCTTCCGTCGGCGACAGCCACACGCCCTGTCCGCGCCATTGGCGCGGTGCAAGCATCGTGGCGTCCCGTCGTGCCGCGTGCTCACGTTCCAGTGATCCGCACACCGTGTGCGATCCTGGCTCATCCCGTGAACGATCAGGAGTCACGCGCAACCCGGCGGGTATGGTTCCCGCAATGGCGACCCTGATTCAGTGGGGGAAGTGTCACGTCCCAAAGCCGTCATCCCGACGGCCGCAACCGGAACCGCGCACCAACGCATCTGCAAGGCGACGCGGGTAACGAGCCGGTTCGCTCCCGTGACTGCAGAAAGTATAGCATGGTTCGACCCGCCAGGTTGCCTGAGCCTCGTTGTCGCTCTTTCAGCCTGATCGCGTGCCAGCGGCGAGCGGAGCGGTACTCAATCCACCGCTCGCATATCTTCCCATCGCCGTAATTGACGCCCGTCCGCGTCGAAGTTCTCCGGCGCCAGCCACGCCTCGAACCCGGCCCGTACCGCCGGCCAGTCTCCGTCGATCACCGCAAACCACGCCGTATCCCTGTTCCGCCCCTTCACGATCTTGTGCTGCCGGAAGGTGCCCTCGAAGACGAATCCAAACCGCTCCGCCGCCCGCTTCGAGCGCGCGTTGGAGGCGTCGCACTTCCACTCCAACCGACGGTACTGGAGGTCGTCCATGGCGTGCCGCATCATCAGGAAGATCGCTTCGGTCGCCGCGGTCGTGCGCTGCAGGCCGGCACCGAAGAAGATGTGTCCGATTTCGATCACCCCGTTTTCCTGATCGGCGCGCATGAAGCTCGCGCAGCCCAGCGGCGCGTCAGTCTCGCAGTCAATCACCGTTACCGGCATGAGCCCCGGGGTTACGACATGGCCCGCAAGCCACTCACCGAACGACGTCTCGTCGGCGAACGGCCCATACGGCAGGAAATCCCAGAGCACGGCGTCGCCATCCCGAACCGCGGCGTAGAGCCCCGCAGTATCGCGGTCGGCGTCGGTCGGCAGCAGGCGCACCCGGCGACCCGCGATCGAGCCGGTCGTGGGCAGGGGGCGCGCAGTCCAGCCTGCAAGCGGGGCGTCGTGGTTCATGTTCCTTCCTCCAGGTGTTCGGTCGTGACGAAATCCCGCAACACACGCTTCGGAATGCGAATGGGTCGAACCGGATCCCGTTGCACGAAGGCCCAACGGGTGACGGCCCGCACCAGGACATCACCCTCCTCGAACGAGGCCAGGTCCGGACGCTCTATGATCTCGGGGGCCTGGTGCGGCACCTCGGCACGGCGGATGATGTACCGCCGGTACACGGTCGCCATCTGCGCCGCGTCTGGCCAGGTCAAGACCTCCA
>JAUIGA010000224.1 GCA_030430125.1 Chloroflexia bacterium
CCGCGCGTGCATGCGCACCTGGACGGGCTCACCATCGCCTTCGTCAGCGATACCCACATCGGGCCGCACTTTCGCACCGACGCACTCCGACCCACCGTCGAGCACTTGCGCCGGGCGAAGCCGGACATTGTACTGTTCGGTGGTGACTTCGTCTCCGAGTCGCCCCGGTTCATCGACCCGTCGGTCACGGCGTTGCAGGACATGGCGGCGACGGCGCGCTACGGGGCATGGGCGGTGTTGGGCAACCACGACATTGCCAACACCCGGGAACGTGTGGTGGATGCGCTGCGGCGGGCCGACATTTCGGTGCTTGTCAACGCCTCGGCCGAGGTTGTTACGGATCGCGGTTCGGTCTGGATTGGCGGGATCGACGACGCGGTGCTCGGCGAGCCGGACCTGCCGAAGACCTTCGCCGGCATACCTGCCGACGCCCCGGCGATCGCCCTTTGGCACGAGCCAGACCGTGCCGAGCGGGTCGCGCCATTCGACCCGATGTTCATGTTGTCCGGACACACCCATGGCGGTCAGGTCCGAATCCCCGGAGCCGGCGGCATCGCGGCGCCGGTGCTGGGCAAGCGGTTCATGCGCGGTCGCTACGACATCGAAGGCATGCCGCTCTTCGTATCGTCGGGCATCGGCGTCTATCGGCCGCCGGTCCGGTTCAACTGCCCGCCCGAGCTGGTGATCGTGACGCTGCTCGGGGAGCGAGAGCCGGACTCCTTATAGACTGCGGCGAGCTGCGCCGGCGCATCCATCCCGGCGCTGTCCCATCGAACCTCGTCACCAATCAACCAGCGTGGCACACTGCGAATCGAAAATGGGCGTCGAGGATGGCGCCGTGGGCGGTGCGCAGGATTGCGAAAACCACAACAAGGAACTGGCGCCATGACAAATGAACAGGTCATTCGAGTCGGGATCATCGGATGCGGTGCCGGGATCTTTCACCTCGAAGGATATTCGGAGGATCCGCGAGTCAAGATCGTCGCGCTGGCTGGACTCGACACCGACCGATGCGAGCGACTTGGTCGCCAGTTCGATGTCCCGCGCATCTATCGGGAATATCAGGAGCTGCTGGCGGACAACGATATCGACGCCGTCAGCGTAGTGGTGCCCAACTCGCTGCACTACCCGGTGGCAAAGGCCGCGTTCGAGGCCGGCAAGCACGTGCTGGTGGAGAAGCCCCTTGCGGGAACTGTTGGCGACGGCGAGGCGATGGTCGCGGCCGCGAAGGAGCACGGCAAGCTGCTTGGCATCGCGTTTCAGCGGCGTTGGCGGCACGATGTCCAGATCGTGCGCGATCAGGTCGCGGCGGGGTCGCTCGGAGACGTCTATTACGCGAAAGCGTACTGGATGCGTCGCCAGGGTATCCCCGGTTGGGGCAGCTGGTTCACCAACAAGGCAGCCGCGGGCGGCGGACCGCTCATCGATCTGGGCGTGCACGTGCTCGACATGGCGCTGTACATGCTCGGCAACCCGAAGATTGCGACCGTTTCGGCGTCGACCTATGATCGCATCGGAAGTCAGGGCAAGGGCAACTGGCCCGGCACCGCGGGGGCGCGTACCGGAGGATCGTCCGCATACGAGGTGGAGGACCTTGCCACCGCCTTCCTCCGGCTCGAGAATGGCGGTACGCTGCTGCTGGAGGCAGCGTGGGCGGCCTACACCGAGATGACCGACGAGTTTGGCGTGCAGCTCTATGGCAGCAACGGCGGCGCGAAGATTCACTCGAAGGACTACGCCGATGTCGGCACGCTTCAGATGTTCAGCGATGTCGCCGGCGCAGCGACCGACTCGGTGCCGCGTTTGCAGTCTCGCAACGGGCACGCGCAGATTTGCGCAAACTTCGTTGATTCGATCCTGAACGGTACGCCGCTCTCACCCGATGGGGAGGAAGGGCTGGATCGGGTACGGATCATCGACGCGGTCTACCGCTCGGCCGAGTTGGGTCGCGAAATCGTGCTCGACGAGGCTTTCGCGCCGGAGAAGACCGTCGCAGACTAGCAGTGCAGGGTTGACCGACACGAGGTCTGTTCCTGCGGCGGCTATTTCATGTTTGTAGGGGCGGGCCCTGTATCCGCCCGGCGTGCGCGAAGCGTGCGCATAGGCCGAAGGACCATCACATGACCCAGGATATCCGCGTCACCGTCTGGAACGAATTTCGACACGAGAAGCAGGATCCGGAGGTCGGTGAGGTCTATCCCGACGGCATCCACGGCGCGATCGCCGAGGGTCTGAACGAGATCGACGGCATCGCCGCTCGGACCGCGACACTCGACGAGCCGGAGCACGGACTTACCCAGGAGGTGCTCGATTCCACCGACGTGCTGGTCTGGTGGGGGCACATGGCGCATGGCGATGTCGACGACGCTATCGTCGAACGGATGCACCAGCGGGTTATGGCCGGCATGGGGCTGATTGCCCTGCACTCGGCCCATTTCTCGAAGATCTTCAAGAAGCTGATGGGCACCACGTGCGACCTCAAATGGCGCGAAGCGGATGAGAAGGAACGACTCTGGGTAGTGCGACCCGGCCACCCCATTGTCGAAGGGATCGGCGAGTACATCGAGCTCGAAAAGGAGGAGATGTACGGCGAGCATTTCGACATTCCGCAGCCAGACGAGCTGGTGTTTGTGAGCTGGTTCCAGGGTGGAGAGATTTTCCGCAGCGGCGCATGCTACCAGCGCGGGGCCGGCAAGGTCTTCTACTTCCGGCCGGGACACGAAACTTACCCAACGTATTACAACCCGGTGATTCGCCAGGTCATCGGCAACGCGGCGCGCTGGGCGGCTCCGGTCGAGCGTCCCGCGAGAACGTTCGGCAACATGGATCCGATCGAGGATCTGCCCTGGTACGACCGCAAGCACGCGGTGACGAAAGGGTACCGATAACAGGATATGTGGAAGGACGACACACCCCGGACCCGATGCCCGGGGTGTGTTCATATCCGGGCTGGCACTTGGCGGCGCTTTTGCCAATGCCACTTGCGCGCTTGACGTTACACCCTATAGTGAAAAGCGGGAGTCGCAATAACAGGCTGCGGCCATGATGCCGACATCGTTGCTCGATGCGTCTGACCATCGCGTTGCGTCGCGACTGACGGACCTGCGCCACGAGGGTCAATTCGGCACGATTCCACACTCATCGTCGATGGGCGCGCGGAAGGACGGAGCAATGGCTGACGCGGACGCGGTGCGCGCGCCGCTCACAACGGAGTTGCGGCGGCTTGGTGGCCGCCCCTTCGGCGTGGACGACGATGGACAGCCGATCCGCGACGGCACCGGCAGGTTGATTGCCGGCGCGATCCAGAACCTGCGCGAGGTAGTCGGTCACACGACCGCGGCGACGCTGCCGGCCGGGCTTTCACCGCGCGACCGGGAAGCCCACATCGCCGGGGCGCAGGCGGAGGCACTGGACCGCCTGGTCGCCATGCTCAACGACGCCATCGCCGACGAGCGCTACCATGTCACCGCGGACTACCTGCTCGATGAGGGCAACAACTACTCCTATGAGTTTCGGCTGTTCGTCGCCGACTACTGCCGGGTCATCTCCGGTGACCCCGACTTCTTCTTTCACCAGGGACAGCGGAACATCCCGCAGGCGCTCGCCCATCTGGCGCGGCCGCTCGGCGTGCAGCGCACCTTCGTGGTCCTGCCGCGTCTCACCGCGAAATACGTCAACACGGACATTCGGGTGGTGGAGACGACGCCGAGCTCCGCGGTCATTCGCTGGTACGGTGCCGACCAGGTCGCGAAAGTACCGCCGCAGCATCGTCTTCCCTACATCCGATACGCTTGCAAGGCATATCAGGGGACCTTCTCGTCCGCCCCCGAGATCATGTTCGGATTGCCGACTGGACCGGTCCGCGAGACGAGTTGCCAGGCCGATGGCGACGAGTATTGCGAATGGGAGTTCACCTGGGAACCCGAGATCAGGCCGAGAGCATCGCGATGGTGGGTCGTCACCGGTGTAATCCTGGCCATTCTGGTTGGGATCATGCTTTTCCTGCGGCTGCCCGGGCATTCAGGGATAGCCTTGGCCGTTCCAGTGCTGGTCATCGCGCTGGTCTGGATGGCGACGCGCAACTGGGAAGTGCGCGCCGACAGGGATCGTCTGGGGAGCTTACTCCGGGAACAGCGCGACATGTCCGAGGCGGAGTACGACCGCAGTGAGCGCACGCGAGCAGACCTGCAACTGGCGAACCTCGAGCTCGGCCGTCGCGTTTCCGAGTTGACCGCCCTCCACGAGGTCGCCAAGGCGATCAACACGACGCACAGCCTGCACGAATTGCTGGATGCCAGCCTGTCTGCCGTGGTCGAACGTCTGCACGTCGACCGGGCGTTCGCGGTGTTGCTCGAAGGCGATGGCACGGTGCTGACCGGTGGGCTCAGCGTTGGTGGCGACGCGGCGCGGGCCGACCAACTCGCGGCGTTACAGGTAAACCTGCCGCACGAGACATCCGTGCTGGCCCAGGCGTTGAACGCGGACCAGCCGCGCATCGTCGACGATCTGCAGCGCCGCGACCCCGCGTTCGCCGAGGTCCTGCAGGCGAGCGACGTTATGCTGACCCCGTTGATCAGCAAGGGGCAGGCGCTCGGGGTACTCGGCATCGACAACGCTCGGTCCGGGCGCGTGCTCGCGCCGGCTGACGAGCCGTTGCTCTTCACGATCGGCAGCGAAATCGCCACCGCGATCGAGAGCGTGCAGCTCTATCAGCAACTCGAGCACCGTGTGGAAGAGCGCACCGCCGAGCTTGCGCAGGCGACGATCGCGGCACAACAGGCGCGATTGGCGGCGGAAAGCGCCAACGAGGCCAAGAGCGTGTTCCTCGCAAACATGAGCCACGAGCTGCGCACACCGCTCAACGCCATCATTGGGTACAGCGAAATGCTCCAGGAGGAGGCGGAGGATCTCGATCAGCCGTCGTTCATCCCCGACCTGGAGCGGATCCACGGGGCCGGCAAGCACCTGCTGGGTCTCATCAACGATGTACTCGACCTGTCGAAGGTCGAGGCTGGCAGGATGGAGCTCTTCCTGGAGGAGTTCGATATCGCGGCGATGGTCGATGAGGTCGTGGATACGGTGCGTCCGCTCGTACAGCAACGGGACAACGTGCTGGTGGTCCGCGGCGACGACGCCGGACAAATGACGGCAGATGTGACCAAGGTCCGCCAGGCGCTCTTCAACCTGCTCAGCAACGCCGCCAAGTTCACCGAACAAGGCACGATCACCCTGGCGGTGTCGCGTGAGGCGGTCGCCGAGGACGGGGCTGAGTCGATCGTCTTCGAGGTCGCGGACACCGGCATCGGCATGTCGCCGGATCAACTGGAACGCCTCTTCCAGCCGTTCTCGCAGGCCGATGCATCGACAACGCGGAAATACGGGGGGACAGGGCTTGGGCTGTCGCTCACCCGCCGATTCTGTCAGTTGATGGGTGGGGATGTCACGGTCGCGAGTCTGCCGGGCAAGGGGTCGACGTTCACCGTGCGCCTTCCGGCCGGTGCGCCCGGCCAGGATCGATGCGTCGGCGCAGGCGGCATGGGTTCCGAGGCCGCATTGCCGGTCATGACTTCGGCCAGCGTTGCGGCCGGGCTCGCGCTTTCCCAGTCCTCGGTTGCCTGCACCGCGCTGGTCGTTGAGGACGACCTGGCCAACCGTGCGCTGGTCCGGCGCGT
>JAUIGA010000225.1 GCA_030430125.1 Chloroflexia bacterium
GGACCGGCTACCGAGCCGGGCGACATCATCCACCAGGAGGGGCTCTTCTTGCTGCGGCTCGCCGCCGACCTCGAGCTCGATGCGGGCGATCCGGGGAGCGCCGTGCCGTGGCTGGAGGCGCACGACCGTTGGCTGGCCTGGAGCGGGAGCGTGCTCGGCCGGGCGGAGGGTCGGCTTGTCTGGGGACGGTATCACCACGCCGCTGGTGACACGGCGACGGCGCGGACCTGCGTGGAGGATGCCTTGTCGCTGGCGACCGACCCGGGGCAACCCCTGGTCCAGCTCGGTGCCCATCGCCTGCTGGGAGAGATCCACAGCGCGGAGAACAACCCGGACGTCGCCGAGGACCACCTGACCGCCGCGCTGGCCCTGGCTGATGCTTGCGAGACGCCGTTCGAGCGCGCGTTGACGCTGGTGGCACTGGTGTTGCATCTGGCGCGCACCGGCGACCGCACCGAGGCGGAGACGCTCGTGGAGGAGACGCGCGAGATCCTCACGGTCCTCGGTGCGGCGCCCGCGCTGGCCGCGGTCGCGACCGTGGCAACCCGGTTGGGTGTTGCGCCGGCCTCGCCCCCGAACGCGCGGGGACTCACCCCTCGCGAGCTCGAGGTCCTCCGCCTGATCGCTGCGGGCTACTCCAATCCCGCCATCGCCGAGCATCTGTTCATCAGCCGCGAGACGGCTCGCACCCATGTCTCCAGCATCCTGCGCAAGCTCGACGTCAGCACCCGGACCGAAGCCGTCGATCGAGCCCATCGGGTCAACCTGCTGGGGGATACGGGATCGGCCGGGGGCCGTGCATAAGCCGGTGGCAGGGTGATACCCGGTCAATATCCCCCAGTCGTACGATGCGGACCTCCACTTGAGGCGGCAGGATGGTGGCACCAACCAATATTCTGGCAGGCGTCGCGACCATTCGCCTGCAGATCCAGAGAGGAAGCTCGACATGTGCGCGATCGTCATGAACGAAGCGATTGACGAGCTGGCCGCTCGCTTCCGCGGCGATCTGGTCCTTCCGGAATCACCCGACTATGACGAGGTCCGCAGGATATACAACGGGATGATCGACCGCCGTCCCGCGATCATCGCCCGCTGCACCGACGCTGGGGACGTGATCGCCGCAGTGAACTACGCTCGCGAACACGAACTGCCGCTTTCCGTCCGTGGCGGCGGGCACCATGGAGCCGGCCTCTCGATGTGCGACGACGGGTTGGTGGTCGATCTCTCGCTGATGAAGGGGGTCAGGGTCGATCCGGGTCATCGTACGGCATTGGTGCTGCCCGGTTGCACCCTCGGTGACGTCGATCATGCGACGCACGCCTTCGGGCTGGCCACCCCGACCGGCATCATGTCCACCACCGGCATGGCGGGACTCACGCTCGGCGGGGGTACCGGGCACCTGACGCGCCGCTACGGCCTGACCATCGACAACCTGATCTCGGCTGACATGGTGCTGGCCGACGGCAGCTTCGTGACCGCCAGCGAGAGCGAGCACCCCGACCTGTTCTGGGCGATTCGGGGCGGTGGCGGCAACTTCGGCGTGGTCACCGCCTTCCAATTCCGGCTGCACCCGGTCCATACCGTCTACGCGGGGCCGATGTGTTGGGATGTCGAGAAGGCGGACGAGATCCTGCGATGGTACCGCGAGTTCCTGCCGGCCCAGGAGGATGAGTTGGGTGGAGCATTTACGTTCAGGGTCATCCCTGCGCGCGCGCCATTTCCCGAGGAGCACTGGGGGCGTCCGGTTGCCATCATCATCTGGTGCCATACCGGCGCGAAGGAGCGGGCCGAAGCGGCATTCGCGCCAATCCGCGAGATGTTTGGCCCTCCGCTGATCGATCTTGTGCGCCCCATGGCGCTCCCGGAGCTGCAGGCCATGTCCGACGCGATGTATCCGCCGGGTCTCCAGTGGTATTGGAAGGCCGACTTCTTCGACGATCTCCCCGACGAGGCGATAGCCCGCACCGTCGAGTTCGGCTCGAACCTGGCTACGCCGCTGTCGATCGCGCAGATTGCGCCAATCGACGGCGCGGCGGGCCGGGTCGCCAACGATGCGACCGCCTGGAGCTGGCGCGATGCAATCTGGACCCTGGTCATCGTCGGCGTCAGCGAGGACCCCGCCGACATGGGACGGATCACCCAGTGGACACGAGACTATTGGGAAGCGGTTCACCCGTGGTCGGCCGGGGGCGCCTACGTCAACATGATGATGGACGAAGGACAGGAGCGGGTTCGTGCGGCCTACCGCGGCAACTACGACCGGCTCGCGGCGATCAAGGCGCGGTACGATCCGAACAACCTCTTCCGCCTGAACCAGAACATCCACCCCCGCACCGGAACGGCTTGATGCGCGGGCGCTCGTCGAGGCAGGCGTTCATCTTCGGCGACAAGGTGTCAATGAACGCCAGGTCGAAGGGCGTCGAGGCGGTCGCCGCCCAGCAGGGCACGCACCGGATACTCGGGCATCTCGTGGGGCGGCAGGCAGAAGTAGCTGGCGAACGTTTCGCGATATCCGGAGATCGTCGCGTTCGTTGTGCCAGTCACGGCTGGCTGTCCGCGCTTGCCGACTGATCGGCCGCGAGATCGTCGGCGAGGATGAGGTACAGCTGTTGCCGTGTCGCGGACAGTACCTCGCGGGCCGCGTCGAGTTGTGCTGGCGCGCCGACCCGCGCAACCTGGCTGGCCGCCATCTCGACCTGCTCGACCAGATCCCGGAGCGTTGCTGTCGCGTCGTCCGCCGTGCCTTTCACCGCTGCCCAGGTTGCCGCCAGTTGGTCGCGGCGCTCCTCCACGTGGGTGCGGCCGGCATCGGTCAGCTGGTACGTCCGCCGTCCTTCGGCCTCCTCGGCCTGGATCAGCGCCTGGTCCTCGAGCAGTTGCAGCGCCGGGTAGACGGAGCCGGGACTGGGCTGCCAGGCGCCTGCGCTGCGCTCGGTGATCTGCTGGATGATCTGGTAGCCGTGCATGGGCTGCTCGGCCAGCAGCATGAGGATGGCGGCGCGCACGTCGCCCCGGCCAGCCCTCGCGCCGCCACGCCGACCCCAGCCGCGCCGGCCACCACCGCGTCCGCCGCCCCTGCCGTGGCCCCGTCGTGGCCGGTCTTCCATCACGTGCCGGTGCGAGCGCCCGTGCCCGCGCGACCGGCCGTGTCCGGAGTGGTCCTCCGGCGATGTGAACCAGGGTGTTCGTGGCGTGTGTTCGTGTTTCATTGGTCAGGTTCCTTTCAGATTGATTCGATCACGATATATAACGATATATCGAATATAGCTCATGATATGGATATTGTCAAGCCTGGCTGACACGAGTGCGGGGTCTCGGGTGCGTTCTTCGGCGCCTGCCCCGCTTCTGGGCCGATAGTGGATACTCGTGAGAGTATCGACGCGGGCGGCGCTGATCATTGGGCTCGCGCTGCCGACGGGTGGGCATGGAAGGAGACCGACGAACGATGCGCCAGGCTGGGACGTTGCTTCTTGGGGTTGATATCGGGACATCCAGCTCGAAGGGGGTGCTCTGTTCGCCGGATGGGAACATCCTCGCACAGACGGTGATCGAGCACGAGACCAGTTTCCCCCGGCCCGGATGGGCCGAGCATGACGCCGATGCGATCTGGTGGGGCGAGTTCGTGGCGATCTGCCGCGAGCTCCTCTCCGGGTCGTATTCCGGCGCCGATGTCGGCGGGGTAGCGGTCAGCGCGATCGGGCCGTGCATGCTGCCGGTCGACGCCGATGGCCGCCCGTTACGGCCAGGGGTGCTGTACGGTATCGACAGCCGCGCCATGGACGAGATCGCCTGGCTGGAGGAGCGCCACGGCGCCGAGGCGATGTTCGCGCTCAACGGCATGGCGCTCACCTCGCAGGCCATTGGCCCCAAGATCCTCTGGCTGCGCCGGAACGAGCCGGAGATCTTCGCGCGGACGGCGATGATCCACTCCGCCAGCGGCTACATGGTCTCCCGGCTCACCGGCGAGCACGTGATCGACCGCCACACCGCCTCCTACTTCGTGCCGATGTTCGATGTCCGCACGCTGGATTGGGACATGACCTTCGCCGGGGAGATCATCGACCGGGACCGCCTGCCGCGGCTGGTGGACGCCAGCGAGATCGCTGGCGAGGTGACGCCAGCCGCCGCCGAGGAGACCGGGCTGCTGGCGGGCACACCGGTGACGGCGGGCACGATCGACGCGGCCGCCGAGGCGATCAGCGTCGGGGTAGTCGACCCCGGCGACATGATGGTGATGTACGGCAGCACGCTCTTCCTGATCAACCTCGTGCCCGACCCCACCCCCGACCCGCGCATGTGGACCGCCGCCTACTGCCTGCCCGGCCGCCACGCCGTGACCGGCAGCCTGACCACGGCGGGACTGCTGACGCGCTGGTTCCGGGATGAGCTGGGGACCGATGAACTCGCCGCCGAGCGGGACGGTGGCGACGACGCCTACGCGGCGCTGGCGGATCTGGCGGCGGGAGTGCCGCCGGGCAGCGACGGGCTGATGTGCCTCCCCTACCTCGCTGGCGAGCGCACGCCGCTGAACGACCCGGACGCGCGCGGCATGTTCGCCGGACTGTCGCTGCGGCACACACGGGCGCACCTGTTCCGGGCGGCGCTGGAGGGCATCGGGCACGGGTTCCGGCAGAACCTGGAGGTGATGGGTGAGATGCAGGCCACGCCGCAGCGGCTGGTCGCGGTCGGGGGCGGCACGCAGAACCCGCTGTGGCTGCAGATCATGTCGGATATCAGCGGGAAGGCGCAGGTGCTGCCGGAGACGACGGTCGGGGCGTCGTACGGCGACGCGCTGCTGGCGGGCCTTGCGACCGGGATCGTGCCCGGTCTCGACGCGATGCGGGAGCGCTGGGTGCGTACGAAGGCGGTGATCGAGCCGGACCCGACGCATGCGGCGTTGTGGGACGAGCGCCAGGCGATCTTCACGCGGCTCTACCGGGAGACGAAGGCGGACGTCCATCGCCTCAACCCGGATGCGAGCGAGCAGTCGGGGTAGCCCTGGCATGCGATCGACACTTGCTGATTGCTCGCATCCGAACGGAAG
Source organism: Chloroflexia bacterium (assembly GCA_030430125.1). GTDB lineage: Bacteria > Chloroflexota > Chloroflexia > Thermomicrobiales > UBA6265 > JACCVC01. The sequence goes on from JAUIGA010000225.1 coordinate 5,045, forward strand.
CGTCGCGGAGCTCCACCCTCGTCGATGGGCGGTGGCGCGCGGGAGCCCACAAGGGGCTCCCGTACGGCGGTAGCCGATCGCAGTGATTATTCCGCGTCGACCGTGTTCCAGTTGGCGATGTTCCAGTAGTTGTATTCGAAGCCGACACCGATCGCGATGTTCTCGGGGCGGATGCGGTTCGACAGCGCGTAGACGCTGCCGGCGCGGTTGACCAGCGGGATGATCGCCCGCTCGCGGATGATGATGTCGTTGAGCTCGATCAGCAGCGCGAACGCCTCCTCCAGCGTCGTCGCGCGGAGCAGCTCCTCGAAGGTGGCGTCGTACTCGGCGTTGACCCAGCGGGAGCGATTCGTGCCCTGCCAGTCGTTCGCCTTTTGCGCCACGTTGATGTTGTCCGGCCCGGCGTACCACTCGCGCATGTAGGCAGTCGGCACCGGCGACGTGCCGTCCTGCGTGTACATGTTGATGTCCCAGTACATGTGGCCGAAGTTCTGGTCGTTGCCGGCCGAGCTGTCGAAGTAGACGCCGGCGTCGATCTGCTCGAGCTGCACGGCGATGCCGAGCGTTTCCCAGTCGGCCTTGACCACCGCCTGCGTCTTCTG
>JAUIGA010000226.1 GCA_030430125.1 Chloroflexia bacterium
TCGGGACCAACCCCCGTGACGGTTCCCTTGTCCAGTGTCGAGACACCAGCCGGTGTCACCGTGCCATCGCGCTTCACCAGCTGAATTCGGGATGGTCCATCGACCGGCGTCCATCCGAGCGCCACTATCTCGCTGTCCGGCGACCAGGAAAGACGGTCGACCACGCCATCCGGCAGCTCTGCGATCGTCGGCGAGCCGACGTTGTCCATGGTGGCCACATGCACAACGGAGTACCCGTCGCGGTTCACCGACCACGCAATTGCCTGCCCGTCTGGTGACAGCGACATGGCCTCGATATCGGCGCCGGCGGAGACGACTGTCTCCATCGCACCGGTATCAAGATCTATACTGACAAGCTCAACGAACTCACCGGTTGCGTTGGTCAGGACCAGCGCACGCGTCCCATTCGCCGTAAACGCAGCATCGACCACCCACGATTCCTCGATCGTTTGGAGGATGGGTCGTCGCGTTCCGTCAGGGAGGATCAGGTACAGGTCGGCGTCGAGGTTGGACGTCAAGAGACTCGCGAGAATCCTGCCGTCAGCGTCGATGGCGTGCGCGCGAACCTGTCCCGCGTCGAACCAGATGCACGTTGACTCTCGGCTAGCCAGGTCGACGCGATACAGTGAGAACTCGCCACTGGCACCGTCGTTGGTCCGGTAGAGCGCGCTTGCGCCATCGCCGGATACCAGGAACGGCTCGTGCATGCGATCGGGCTGGGTAGTCAGCATTGACCGCTCGCCAGTTCCCAGGTCGATCAGCATCAACTGTTGCCGCTCGTTGCCGCCGGCATCGGTGCCGACGAGCACAGATCCACTACCCGTGGCCGCGTGGAGCGACTGGATTCGCTCAGTTCCGCTGGTTCGTTGCGTGCCGCCGGCGCTGCCCGGTTCGCCGGTGAACAGGTGCATCACCCCGTCCCGGTCATCGAGCCATGCCAGCTGCCCGTCGGCGACCCAGACCGGCATCGTCTCGAATCGAACAGTGAATATTGATTCGGCGAGCGCATCCAGTGACATCGATGTGGCGTCAGTCATTCCATCCTCCGTGTGAACCCGTCGTTCGCAACCGGCCGGTGTCCAGCAACGTGCTTCGGCATACGAAACCGCATGTGGGATACTTCGTCGAGACTCGACCCGGTCGTAGATTCTCCACATGAACGGTCGACGCGCTTTCGCCAAACGCGCCAGGAGCACATTACGTGAAGCACCAACGCCGATCGACTTTCGTACTGAGCCTCATGGCGCTCCTTGTGTTCGCCAGCCCGGCCATCGCGCAACAGTCTCCGTCGGAGATTGAGGATATCACCGACGACGTGGCTCAGATTCGCGGCCTCGAACCTGTCACCCCCATCGTTGTCGAGACGATGAACCGCGACGAGTTGCGACAGTTCAACGTCGAGACCTATGAAGAGGAATACCCGGAAGACGAGCAGTACGCCGACGAGCGGGAATTGCTCGCATTTGGCCTGATGGACGAGCATATCGACATCGGTGACCTGGCCATCAACCTGTTCAGCGAACAGGTGCTCGGATTCTACGATCCGGAAACCGGGCAGATGGTCGTGGTGCGCGAGGGTGACAGCACAGGCTCGTTTTCCGCGAGCGAGGAGGTTACCTACGCGCACGAGATCGTCCACGCGTTGCAGGACCAGCATTTCGACCTCGACGCGGGACCGCTCGATCGCGAGGAGTTGTCTGACGATCGGGTCTACGGCGTTACCGCGCTGATCGAGGGCGATGCGTCTTACTCTGAGCTCCAGTACCTGATCGAAAGACCGGATCTGCTCGAAGCCTATCTCGAAGAGATTGAAGCCCAGGACTTTGACACCAGCATCCTCGACACTGCCCCGCCGATCATCGCCGCGACATTGATCTTCCCTTACGATCAGGGATTCACCTTCGTCGAGGCCATCTTCGAGGAAGGTGGCTGGGAAGCTGTCAATGCAGCGTATGCCAACCCGCCGGCCAGCACCGAGCAGGTGCTCCACCCGGAGAAATACCTCGCCGGGGAAGCGCCGGTAGTCGTGGAGGTTCCCGACTTCACCGCGGGGCTCGACGACTCGTGGTCCGTGTTCGACACCAACACCTTCGGTGAGTTCCAGATTCGTGTGATTCTGCAGGAAACGTCGATGTCGGACGAGCAGGCGGAGCGCGCCGCGGCCGGTTGGGGCGGCGATACCTACGTGGTCGCCGGAACGGACGACCGATCCGATGACGCGATCCACTGGCGCACAGTCTGGGACACGAATCAGGATGCATCGGAGTTTGCTCGCGCATGGGCGCTTCGCGAGGCAGAGCGATGGGGGGTCGACCCGACGTACGTGTCGGACTCGCTCATCGAGTTCGAAACCGCCGACGTCGTGGTACGCATCATCCTCGACGGCGAGAGCGTGACCTACCTGATGGGTCGCAGCAGCGAGATGCTGGACATCATGCTGGCGGCGCCGCCAGCGACCCCGGCCGTGTCGCCAGTGGCCTCGCCAGTTGCGACGCCCGAAGCCTGAACGCGATTGATCATCGACGACGGGGTCTACGCCTCGTCGTCGATGGTCATTTCCCCGGGCAGGAGCACCGCAAGGTGGGTCATTGATTGCCCCTCCAGTGCGCCGTGCCAGTGACGCTCACCCGCCGGTATCAGCACAATATCGCCCGCGGTCACGCTGAAGCGCTCGCTATCACTCTCGACGACGCCAGCGCCATGGGTCACGATCAACACCTGCTCCGTGGAATGGCGATGCCATCGGTTGCGACCGCCAATCTCAAACGTGACGCCGGTAACGCGAATCGACGGCGCATCCCTGTCGGTCACCAGATCCTGCCGCAGCACCTCCCCAACGAAGATGTCACCGTCATCCCTGACTGCCTTGTCCCGATCCTGGCGGAATCGCTTCATGCCGCTCGATCCTTTCGTGTTTCACGACGCGACCGCATCATGTACCGTAGAGAGCACCATGCCAGCCGCTTGACCACCACGCAAGGTACCGCGCCATGAACATTGCCGTGCTTGCCGACATTCATGGATTCTCCCTCGCCCTCGACGCAGTCCTTGCCGACATCGACAGGCAGGCAGTCGACCAGATTGTCATCGCCGGAGATCTGTGCCTGGTCGGCCCTGATCCGGCTGGTGTCATCGATCGGGTGAAGCAGCGCAACATACCCTGCGTGTACGGAAATACCGACCGCGACGTGTGCAACGATGCCTTCGCATCGAATGCCACGATCTCCTGGGTTCGAGACCAGATTGGCGTGGACGGCATCGAGTTCCTCCGTTCCCTGCCGTTTTCGATCCGCATCCCCCACCCTGCAGGCGGCGGAGATGCGTCCACCGATCTCCTGATCGTGCATGCGAATCCAACCGACGTCGATCGCCACCTGTCCCCAAACGCCAGCGACAGCGAGGTACGCGAGATACTCGGCAACGAATCCGCCGGCACCATTGCGTTCGGACACCTCCACGTGGCGTACACCCGTGAGCTCGAAGGAACAACCCTGGTTGATGTGTCAGCTGTGGGCAATCCCCGTGACGGCGATCTGCGACCGCGCTATGTGGTCTTCAGCGACCGAGACGACGGTATCTGGGATCACCGGTTTCGATATGTCGAGTATCCACTGGAGGCAACACGGAACCAAATGCGAGATTCAGGCATGCCGAAGTGGCGAAAGGGCTTCGACCGACTTGTTGCTGCGCGCTACAACAGGTCGATCTAATGGCAAAAATCGATTCCGAACAGCATTCCCGATTCGCCGTCGTCGACATCGGCAGTAACTCCGTCAAGTTGACTGTCTATCGGTGCAGCGACGAAGGCGAGCCAGTGGCGCTCCTACACGACGCCGACACCGTGCGCGTTGGGTTTCAAGTGGCGGAATCCGGCCGTATCGCGAAGGAGCGTGAGGAGCGCTTGATCGCGACGCTCAAACGGTTTGAGCAGGACGCGCGATCCAGGGGCGCGATGGCATTTCATGGCGTCGCAACACAGGCATTTCGGATGGCCAGGAACGGGCCAGATGTGGTCTGCAACATTCAAGACAACACGTCCTGGTCGGTGCGCATCATCGATGCGCGGGAAGAAACCACCCTGACCGTCGCCGGGGCGGCCCCCTGGCTGATACCCGGCGCGTGGAATGTCGTGGCCGACATCGGCGGCGCCAGCACAGAGATCGCCTCGGTGGAACCTGACGTCACCGTCACCGCCGCAACGTCCGTCCCGATCGGATCAGGGGTTCTTTTCGACACGCTGATCGGCTCATCACCACCGCCAGAGGGGTCCATGGAACGCGCAAGCGAGGCCGCCGCGGCCGCGATCGACGCATCCGGAGTGATGCCCAAATCGGCAACGGCGGTACTCCTGCCTGGGGGAACCGGGCAGTTTCTCGATATGCTCAGCCGAAGTCTTGCGGATGGACGTTCCCTGGCCCCGGATACGATCCCGAACCTGCATCAATGGCTTTCCTCCCGGCATGCGATCGAAACCATGGAGCGAATCCCGATTCAGTTTGATCGTGCCGAGATCCTTCCGGCCAGCCTGGCCGTGGTCGAAGCGCTTGTTTCGCGTGTTCAACCGGCGCACCTCCTGGCCATTCCCAGCGGCATTCGGGACGGGCTGGCGCGAGACATCTGCCGGTTCCCGTAGTTCCAGGACTTTCCGGCGCATCCCGAGATCAAGGCGCGACCCTGCACGAGACAAAAACTGTGCAATTCTTTGACAAGACGGATGCTACATCGTAAAATATGTGCATAAGGAATTCCCGCACACAAACAGTCTGCCGGGTCGTCCGATGGGCGGGTTTGATGTCACACAACGAGAGGGATTGCCATGTATCGCCTTTTGGATCGTCCTGGAACCAATCCGGCCGGCGACATCCAGCCAGCCACCAAGGTCGCCAGTCATCACTTCCAGGCTGATGACACCATCATGTTCACCGGTGAGAGCGAAGGTTCGCTCTTCCTGATTCGCAGCGGCTGGGTCCGCCTGTATCGAATCCTGCAGGACGATCGCACACTTGTGCTCGGCCTGCTCGGTCCAGGGGAGGTCTTCACGCAGGACACGTCGGCTGCAGGAGTGACGCCTACCACGGCGGCGGATGCACTCACCGACTGCGAAGTCACGGAGATTCCGTACGAACGGGTTGGCCCGGTGCTTGCCAAGTCCCCGCAGCTCTCTCGAAAGCTCCTGGGCGCACTGGCGCGAAGACAGGCCGCCTCGCACGACTTCATCGAGCAGATCCTGACCAGGGATACATCGATCCGCCTGGCTTCGGTCCTCCTGGACCTCGGCAGGGCGGTGGGTGAATCGACCGAGTCGGAAGGCATCCTGCGCATCACGCGCTCCGCGACCCACCAGGCACTTGCCAACATGATTGGCTCGAACCGGGTGACCGTCACGCGCAAGTTGCTGGATATGCAATCTCGAAACCTGGTGCGATCGCTCGGCAGGAACTCGCTCGAAATTGATGTCTCGGCGCTTGTACGGTACGTCGAAGGCGCCAACCAACCCGATTCCAACCAGCACGCAGCGTAGATTCCCAAACGGGGCGCCGAAGAAACTCGTCGCC